>SKPJ01000513.1 GCA_007119595.1 Myxococcales bacterium | reverse complement strand
AGACCTGTGCGGCGACGACCATCCCGATATTCGGCGGCTGGCCGTCGAAATTCTCTCCTATGTGGGCAATGCCTCCTCGATGTCTTTCGTCGAGCCCTACACAGACGATGATGACCCGGAGGTACGCCGCTCGGTGCGGCGCACACTGGAGGTGCTGGCCGATGCTCCCCGGGACAAAGAAAGTCAACGAGACCCGAAGCACCTGACCAGCGAACTGTTGCGATCGGCAGGCCCCAGACGCCGCCAGCTCCTTCGATCCTGGCGACGCCATGACGAGCGCACCTCCATCGCCCTCGACATAGTGCGAAATCGAGGAGAGCTGCGCGAAGTAGCCCTGCAGATATTACTTCAAGAGCCAAGTGATAAAGCCCGTCCCTTTCTGGCCTCGATGATCATCGATGACCCGGACAGCGACTTGGCCGCCCTGGCCCTTCGGTTATTGGCAAAACTCGGGTCTTCCGACGGTGCCAGCCCCGATGAAATCAATGCCATTCGTCGTGCATTCAACAGCACTACAATATTGAGCCAAACCGCCAGTTTTGCCGCCATCAAGGCCTTTGGCCTTGGCCAATTCGCCCCTGCCCTGGTGGAATTAACGGAATCTCGAGACCTGGCGATCGGACAACCGGCCGCGGAAGCCGTCAACGGGTTGCTCGACGAGTCTCACCACGAGCTATGCGAGCAACTTCGCGTCTCACTGCGTACAAATGAACGGCGTCGCCGCGGCGACCCGAAAAATACGGCCCGGATCCACATCGTCGCTCATCTGCTCTCTGCACTCGCCGACGTCGTGACGCCATCGACCATCGGCGTCGAGACGTTGCACCAGACCATATTCCAGATTTTGGAGTCCGGCGGATCGATCCGCCCGATCCGCATCAAGAGTATCGAGTTATTATTGGCCTCGACCCCGGCGGACGGGCTTGGCCCCTTCGAGCGCTGGGATACAGATCAAGCGACGATGCTCATCGAGCTCCTCGACCACGCAAGCCGACCGGCCGTGCAGCGGATCGCGCGCCTGCTCGTGCGAGGTGCACCGGCGGAGATGGAGGGCCTCGATATGGCGGCGCGCAGGATGTGGAATACCGGCTATGTGGATCTCACGCAATCTATCGTCCCACTTCTGGAGCGATCCGACTCCGAGCAGGCCAAGGAATGGCTCCGCGAAATCGCCGAAGGTCGAGATCGGCGCGCCGCCGACGCCGCACGGCATATTTTGCGCCAGCATCGCAATCAAAGCGATGTCATCGACGCCGAATTCATCCCCCGAAATGACGATTGACCCCCTCACCATCGGTCATCGAGCGTGGCATAGGCCTTCATGGTCTGGACTTCATCGAAATTGGGCGCAAAATCCGTGGCTTCCCGAAATGCCGATCCGTCGACGACGACCGGATATTTGATGTGATTGACTGCGCCTTTCGGTAACTTCGGCAATCCGAATCGGCCGATGAGCCGTGTAAAGGCCGGTCGCACCAGGGGAAGATTGCTCCGCCCCGTCACCTTGATCAATAGCGACAATGGAACCGGACGGGGTCCGGTTACATTGAAGACGCCGCGAAGGCGCTTCTCGAGAGCCTCAACGATGGCCCGGGCCGCGTCCTGTTCGTGGATAAATTGAAAGAGTGGATCGAAACCCAGAATGGTGGGGACCCGAGGGCCGCGCAGATAATTCGCCAAGGTCCCGGCCCTCGAAGGGCCGAGGAGATAAGCGATGCGCAACACGACGGTATCGATCTGCGGAAACCGCCACAGCGCAGACCCTGCATACAAATCGGCTGCTACCAGATCGGCCAGCTCTGGATAGGTGGTCACCGCCATCGGTGGCTCGGCCTCGGTATGGTACAAGGCCGACTCCGCATCGGCTCCATAGTAGGTATGCCTCCCCACGAAGAGCGCCTGCTTTACTTCGTATTTACGACAATATTCGAAGAGCGCCTGGGTTCCGCCGAGGTTGATCCGGTGACGCTCCTTGGCCCTGCGTGAAAGGTGAGTCACTGTCGCCAGGTGCACTACGGCATCGGGTGTACGGGTACGAAAAACATCCTCTGCCGGGCGCTTGCGGATGTCCGTAGAGAACATCTCGATCCCTGGTGGCGCGTCGGGCCAAGGTCTGCGATCGATACCCAATACCAGATGTTCTCGGTGGAGCAGGTCTACGGCCACCATCCGCCCCACGTGACTCGCAATTCCAGTCACCAATACCTTCACGTGGCCACCTCGTCGGCTTCGCCGATTACTCCCTGCTGGAGTGCCTCTCGCCTCCAGCTTCGCCCCTTGTCGATCAAACGCTCAATTTCGGCACGCACCTGGCCGACATATCCGATGACCACCTCGTCGGTCTCCGAGCCATCGCCGTCGAACTCCATCGGTTTTCCGTAAAAGATCTGACATGGAATCGGCAGAGGAACGGGCACCACGTACGGCGATATTGGGATATACGGCACGTTGATGACCCGGGCCAGTCGCTTCAGATGCATAATGGTGGGCAGTGCCTCTTCACCGCCTATGAAGGCGAAGGGCACGATGGGTGTATTCGTCGACAGGGCAAGCCTCATGAATCCAGTGCCAAAGCGGACCAGGTTATAGCGATCCTTATATAATTTGCCCGTGCCCCGCGCCCCTTCCGGAAAGACCATCAGACACCGCTCGTCTTCCAGCAGGCGCCGGGCGTGCTCCGGAAGTCCCGTAAATTGCCCAACACGACTGAACCAGTGGGATAAAAAGGGCCAGCGGTTGGCAAATTTCTCGACCATTCCCTGGCCGAGCCGCGGGGGATCGAGTTCCAGCAACAGCGATGTAAGTACCATCGCCCCATCGACCGGCAGACCACCGGAGTGGTTGCCCACGACCATGGTCCGCCCTTTTTCTGGAATATGCTCCGCGCCGAAGACGCGGACCGAGAAATAGCGCCGATAAAATGGAGCCAACATGGAAAAAAAGGTCACCAGATGATCTCTGGATATACCGTAGTGATCGAGCCCGTAGCGGTTGAACGGGAGTTCGATTCGTGCCACGGCGGCTTCCACGTCATCATCGGCCACCCAGCGTCTCATGACTTTGCCTTGCATCCTCGTACTCACCATCGAATCAAATCCAATAAAGCTCAATCTATCGATTACATAACACGGCATCGAATGAGGTGTAAGCGCTCCCTCTCTTTCGGGATTGCAACGAACCCTGACTTTGCTGGCAGATCGCGCTTTGTGTACCATGCTGCCCCGCTCCTCCTCGCTCGGAAAAGGGCTACGTATTTTCCGCGACAGGTACTTTCATTTCGAATGAGCAGATGACGAGATGAACCACGTTTTTCAACAGATCGATTCGAACTTTGGAACTGCTGTCCTCGTCGTCGCCACGCTCTTTCTCAGCCTTGGATGCAGCGCGGATACCGCCACTCCCAATGCCACCAATCTCGCACCGGACACCGGTACGGATACCGATGTCGGTGTGGACATCCGTTATGATCCCCCGGCTCCACCGGAACCCCGCGATCCCGCTGATTTGCCTGGCGCCGACACAGCCCCCGGCGAGAACCCCTGCGGCGATAACGCCAATTGTCGTTGGAATGCCCACGGAGTCGGTACGGACCACCCCTTCGACGATGAGGATCTGGGCGACGCTCTGCTCGATGAGGACGGCGCCATTACCCTCGACGACTCCTCGGAGGCCGAGTATTTCGCCTGGATTCCAAATACCGCCGAAGGAACGATCTCGCGGATCGACACGGAGAAACGGATCGAGGTCGCTCGATACCGAACGGGTCCAGCGCACCAAGAGTTACGCCCGTCGCGGACCACCGTCGCCTCCGACGGTTCGGTCTACGTGGCGAATGCGCACCACCAGAGCGTTACCAAAATCGCTCTCGCCCCCAACTGCATCAGCGTCGGTGGTGCTCCCGAACCCAGTACCTCGACAGGCCCCGACGACCTCCTCGATTGGGGCGATGACGACTGCGTAGAATGGCATGAGGAATTTTCGGGTTTCGGCGTTGTTGATGCCGTGGCAATTCAAGAAACCGGCGATGATGCCTTTCTGTGGGTCGGTGCTGAAGATCACAGCATCTGGAAGGTCGACGCAGAGACTGGCCAGACCCTCTTTCGCACCGAATCGCCGGTCTCTCCGAACGGATTTGCTCTGGATTCGTCGGGTGGCCTTTGGATTTCCACCTATTTTCAGACCAAGCTGGGCCTTCTCGATACCGAAAAATGCCTGGACCACGGTTCATGCGAGGCCGCGATCTGCCAGGATTCAATCGTCGACTGCGTAAAATCGCGTTTCGAGACTCCGGCGAACGCCCATGGAATCGCCATCGATGGCGCCGGGCGTATCTGGTTGGGCGGAGATTTGATGCGTTTTGACCCCGGCGCTCCGCAAAATTCGCGATGGGCTCATACAGACGTCGACTTTACCGTATTTGGCGTCGCCTCCGATGGCGATCAGTGGATCTATGCTGGCGCCGACTCCGACGGGCTCTACCGTATCGACTCCAATGATCCCGGGCGCTATGAACCGGTCGCCGGCACAGCCGGACGCAGTGTTCGAGCCATCGATATCGATCACCGCAACTTCGCCTGGAGCATCAACCGCGATCACAACGATATTTTCGTCGTCGATCCCGGACCGGGCATCTTCGATGGATCGATCGACGACCAGATCGCCGGATTCGAAGAACCCGACGCCTATTCCGACATGATTGGCTCCATCCTTCGATTCGATGCGGAGCAACGAGGGGTGTTGCGCCTGGCCTTTGAGGAATGCGCTCCCGACGATCACTACCATACCGAATGGCAAACCCTTCGCTTTGACGCCGAAGCGGAAGGTGGAAGTCTGTTGCGGTGGCGGGTTCGGGCAGCCAATACGGAGCAACAACTGGCCAACGCTCCCTGGATTGACATCGGCTCCACACCGCCTACCACTTCGCCCGTCGATCTCCGCGCCGTACTCGGCGAGGAGGGGCTGCAACGGGCGGGGTTCATCGAAATTGAGGCTTACCTGGTGCCCCATCGCCAGGGGGACCAATTTTACGTCCCACGCCTCGCGACGGTCGACGTGATCGCCGATTGCCCCAAAATTATTCTCTAGCTCTTGAGGCGCGAAGCACATTAGGTGATGAGGCGTTTAGCCAACGCCATGCGCTGCATCCGCGCTTGCCACGATTCGATCAGGAAGGGGGTGCACAACAGCGAAACCCGACATTGGCCCGGCTCGAGCCGGGAGCCATCGCCGATGAGTAACTGCAGGAGGCGACATCGGCTCCGCTGTCATATCCGCCTCCAGCAACCCGCTGCTCCTCCACCCACTCGTGGACGTTACCGCTCATATCATAGGCCCCGGAAGGACTGCGGCACCCCGAAAACGATCCGGTGGCAGCCAGGGAGCGATCGAAACCATCTGCGTCGGCCGTGTTGCAGCGCTCGGGATCGAAGGTGCTTCCGTAGGGATAGGTCGAGCCGCAGGCAGCACGCCATTCCTGGAGAGCACACAGCCGCTTACCCTGCTGGTCACAATGGCGTCGGGCGTCGAACCAGCTCACATTCACCGTGGGCATTTGGCCGCTTCCCGGGTGCTGATAGGCGTCGATGCAAACATATTCACCGCCGACGCTGATCCGCACCATCCCCGAGGGGCAGTCCGTTGCTTGCGCCGGTTGCGCCGGTTGCGCCGCCCCTCCGGGAGCGGCGGCGGCCCCGGTTGCCGCGGCCTGCTCTTGTTGCTCCTGTTCCTCTTGGAGTTCTTCTGCTTTTTCCTCGGCCTCGTCCAGCGCCCGACTATATGCCTCGGAGGGAACGGCCGATGCAGCAGCAAGAGCGTCCTCCAATTGTTGTCGTGCCTGTTCTTCTTCTCGGGCCCGCTCCTCCTCCCGCTGTCGCTCTTGTTCAGCAAGTCGTGCTGCGTCTTCGGCCAACTCCTCCGGGGAAGGATCCTGTTGAGCCTCCTCTTCCAGCTGCGCGATCTCCGGCTCCAGTGCCTCCGCCTCATGCTCTGTTTCCTCCCCATCGTCACCGCTAACCAGAACAAACCCACCGATCACCATGACCGAGATGAGGACCAGTCCCCCGATGACGGCAAATCCACCGATAATGGCGACGATCAGCCCTGATTTCTTGCCTTTCTCGCCCTGCCCCGCCTGCTGTGGTGACGGAGCTGGCCCGGCTGCCGGCGATGATTCCGGTTCCGGCGATGACTCTGGCTTTGACTGCGGCGGCCCCTGCGGCGGAACCTCCGGAGGAAGGGGCGGACCGGAACCCTTATCAGAGGGTGGTTTCGGCGCCATCGTCTCGCCGTGTTTCGATTCCGGCGGCGACTTCTCACCGACAGCATCGGTGGCGGCCAGATCGTCAAATGATGGCACGTCATCGCCTGCCTCCTGCGAGGCGGAAGGAGGTGTCTCCCCCTCGGGTGGTTTGCCGATATCAGGCGATGTTTCCACTTCCAGGGGATCGACTTCCGAGTCTCGCTGTGACGGTGCACTCTCCGGCGGTGTATCGGACCCAGCGGCCGATGAGCCCTGAGGTGCCGGCGGAGGTTGATCGGCGGCCTCCGAACCCGGTGCGTCGGGAGGCGGTGGAGCCTCCGCAGCACCGGTCCCGCGATCCAATAATGCCCCGGTATCAACAATGGACGTAAAATCCTCATTCAGAGCTTCTACCGACGGATATCGCTCGCCCGGATCGAACGCCATCGCTCGTTTACACAGGGCATCGACGGCGGACAGCGCTCCCTGAGCCCCCATTTGTGTGCCCGGCTGATAGTCCTCGCCGAACAACATATAGCCGATGATGGCGCCGACGCTATAGACGTCACACTCCACACTGGCCTCACTGCCCTGCGCGCGCAACTCCGGTGCCACAAAGGACTCATCTGCATTGCGCTCTGCAAATACGTCATCCGGAAGCGAAGCCAGTACGTAACTATCCGTCACCTTGAGCAGTTCCGGCAGCAAGACAATATTGCTGGGCTTGAGGTTTCCATGTGGAAAATCTCGCCCAATATGCTGCACAGCCAGCGTGATCTGAGAGATGATCGGTTCCAGCTCCGCCAGGTTGAATCCCTCGTCACGTTGGCGGCGGAGACCGACGACCTTTTGAAGGTTCAATCCCTCCAGATACTGCATCGAAACCCAGGGGTGATCTTTGTGAACCCCACTGTCATGAAGGCGCACGACGTTCTTCTGAGTCAGCGCCCGGGCGCGGCGCGTGGCCTTTAAAAAGGCCTCCTCGTCGAGCGGTGTTTTCACCACCTCCGAGAAGAAGACCTTCAGCGCCACATCGGCTTCGATCAGAGTATCCTCGGCGCGAAAAACCTGTCCAAACGGGCCTTCCCCGATGCGCTCCCCAACGGTAAATCGGCCGGCAATGACCTCTCCCGGCGGCAAGAGGCGGCCCTCCAGATTCAGGGCCTTGAGCTGCTGGGTCATCTGCCGCAAATTTTTCGAGGAGGTACTCGATCGCTTCTTGCGGCGCCGCAACGTGGCGCCACAATTCGGGCATTGTTCATCGGATCGATCGACCGAACTTCCACACTGGTGACAAACTGCGATGGCGAACCTCCAAGTTTACGGGGCCGGCGACGAGCGGGGATGCTGAGATCGAACCCGCTTATCGCTGTACCACCTCTGGAAAAAATCACATCGTCCAGTAGCAAATCCGCAGCCTGCACGCAACGGATCGGCCCATTCAAATTTCACGTGGAGGCAACACAACGTCGTCTTCGTCTTCCTCTTCGGCCGGCGACTCTTCTCGTTCATCGCCGGTATCGGGTGATTGCTGCGACTCATCGACCTGTGGATCTGGAGACCCGTCATCTTCGTCGACTTCACTTGAATCTCGACTCTCCTCATCCCGGTCGGGTGCAGCCTCTGCAGGGACCTGGGCGTCGGCGGCCGGCTCGTCGGCCGGCGATGGGCTGGCATCCCCGTCGTCTGCTGGTTCCAGGGATTCGGCCTCGGGCTCCTGCTCGCGCGGCTCTTGTGGCGGCGGCGGGTCGGGGGCCGGCGGCTGCTGTGGCTCTTCGGCGGCCGGTTGTCGCGGCGGTGGAGATGGTTGGGGAGTTGGCTCCGGAGCCGCCTCGGCGCGCGGGGGCGTATCGCCATCGGCACAGCCATGCACCAACTCTCGATTGCGTTCGGCTGCCCCTATGGACTCCTTCTGGAGCCTGTTCAATAGGTCCCCGGCCCGTTCGCAGGCACGACTATTGACCGCCGAGCGCAGTTGCATCTGCGTATTACTGACACGGCTGGCCCGTGCCACAATTTCGTCGTATTGCTCGCGCGTCCCATTGGATAAATTCGCCGCATCGAGCATCGCCAAGGCGGCATCCGCATCGCCGATCTCACCGGCATCGACGAGGGCGTCCGCCGCCATCAATGAGGCGACCAAACGCCCCTCCCAAACTGCGTTCACTGCCGTCATTTCCGCGCTTCCATCTGGAATCGATGAACGATCGTGGCTGGCACTCCAGTAGACAACACTTCCGACGACAAGCAGTGTCGCCAACAACCCCAGTGCAGCCGATCTAACGCGCGCCGGTCTTTCGAGGCCCCGAGCGACCTGAAATACCCGACTTCGATCCGGTTCTTCCGTATCGAATCGCAGTCCGAATTCATCGGGCTCGTCCGTGGATTCTTCATCGCCGAGTTCCCGATCGATGGTCGGTCCCATGGCATCGATCTCTTCGCCAAATGCGAGTTCGGAGGCATCAGCGGACTCATCTCCAAAGACAAATTCCCGAGAATCCTCGGACTCCTCCTCCTCTCCGAATGACAACTCCAGCATCCCATTCGGTTCGTCGTCGGAAATCGACATCTCGAGCCCCCCGATATCTCCATGCTCCTCGGCGGCGGGCCCATCCTCTACAAGCTTCGTGCTGCGTTTGGACGGTGCCGATGATCGCGAGCGATCTCGCCAGTCGATTGACTCCAGCGCTTCGGCGACCGCATCGGCACTCGCCGGTCGATTCGCGGGATCTTTTTGGAGGCAATGGAGAATGATCTCCTCTAATTCGGGGTCCACATCTCCTTTTTCACATACCTGAGACGGCGGCGTCGGTGTTTGGTTGAGCTGTTTGTTCAAAATGGCGAGTTTATTCTTGCCACCAAAGGGAAGGGTTGCTGTCGCCATATAATAGAGAATGACCCCCAGAGCATAGAGGTCGGATCGAGGTTCCGCGCTTTCACCGCGAGCCTGCTCTGGCGACATAAATTCCGGCGTTCCAAATACGGAGCCGGTCTCCGTCATCGGCCCCTGCCGGTCGTCATCGGCGATCTTGGCGATCCCGAAATCGAGCACCTTGACGGCATAGCGACCACGCGAGCCGGAGATCATCATCAAGTTATCGGGCTTTAAATCGCGGTGGATGATGCCCTGATTATGTGCCGCGGACAGCACCTCGCAGACCTGGACTCCCACGGAGACAATGGTCTCTGCCGACAATGGGCCCTCGCGGCGCACTACCTGTGTCAATCCATCGCCCTCGATATACTCGGTGATCAAATACAGTGACCCGTCACTGTGCTGTCCGTACTCCAACAGGGTCACCGCATTGGGGTGATTTACCTTGCAATACGACCGCGCCTCGTTGAGAAATCGAAGCACGATCTTTTCGTCGGACGTAAATTTTTCGTTGAGAAATTTGATCGCCACCTGTTGCCCCAGCGGCTCATTGAGCCCCAGGTAGACATCGCCCATCCCTCCAGCCCCGATCTTATCGACGATGGTGTATTTGTCGCCCACCACTTCACCGATACAGGAATCGCGCACCGATCGAATCGAAACCAACTCCGCCCCGCATTCCACACACCGATCGCCATCGCCTTGTTGTGAAACCATGCAGGACTTGCAGATCTTGACGACCCGATCTGCCTCCTGATCAGCGAGCTCCCGCGGCTCACTGGACGGCATCGTCTTGCGTTCCCCGCTCGACTCCGCGAGACCGTCCCCCTGGGCCCCGGGCGACGGGCCGGCTGACTGACCGTAGATCGGTTCCGTCTTCAGCTCCCGACGCGATTCAACACCTTCGTCTTTGTTATCATCGTCACTCAAAATTAGCCTCTGCCACCACTGCAGCGAGTTTCCAAACTGCCCGACCGGGCGCCATTGTGCCACGGCACGAGTGCTTTTCAATAAAAGTGAAGAGGACCGCCACCTTCTGGTCTCCATATCATCAACGACAATGCCGAATGGTTTTCATCCCTGCCCTCTCTTTGCTCGCCTCTCTTTTCTCGGACCTCATAGTTAAAGGTGCACATTCTCACGCCATCACCAAGCGATTCGATGCATCGGTGTAAGATCACGTCCCATGCAGTAGTTTCGATGTATCGTGGCCTATGCTAACTAGTTTCGTTGAATGCCTACCAGTACCGGAGCCCGATCTGATGTCGAAGTCCAAGCGATTTATCTCCCAACTTGTGGACGATACGCCTGTGGAAACGATTTTTCTCGCCGCCTCCAAGGCCGTTCGAGAGACCCGAAACGGCGATCCCTACCTGTGCATTACCCTCCAGGATCGGACCGGCACCATCGAAGCTCGATGCTGGGACGACGCGCTTGTTTTCGACGAGCGATTTTCCAGTGACGACTTCGTCGCCATCCGTGGCCGAGTCAGCTCCTATCGCGGCGAATTGCAGATCACGGTCAACGACGTAGAGCGCATTCCCGACACGGCCGTGAATTTGAGCGACTTTCTGCCTCATTCTCGGTGGGACGCCGATCTACTCTTTGAACAACTCTACGAGTTGGTCGACCAGGTCATTGAAAGTACTGAAGTGCGACGTTTCCTTCTCGCATTATTGGACGATGAGTCCTTCACCGACCGCTTTCGCCGCGCACCGGCAGCCGTATCGAATCACCATGCCTATCTTGCTGGATTGCTCGAACACTCCCTGTCGATGGCCCGACTCGCCGTGACCATGGGACGTCACTATCAAGCGTATTACCCCGGCCTGGTGGACACGGATCTATTGGTCGCTGGATGCATCATTCACGACATGGCGAAGATCGACGAATTGGAGTACCGACGCTCGTTTGACTACTCCACTGAAGGACGGCTCGTTGGACATATTGTGCGCGGCGCTGAGTGGGTGGGACAGGTCGCCGCAGCCGTCGATCCACCACTGGATGACAACCTCACAACCCAGCTAAAACACCTGGTGCTGAGCCATCACGGCAAAAAGGAATACGGTGCTCCAGTGACACCGAAATCCCCGGAAGCGCTTTTGCTTCACCAGATCGACCTCATCGACAGTCGGATGAACTCCGTCTGGAATGCCTGCCAATCGTTGGTGGAAGACCCATCCAACACCGATGAATGGTCGGATTATCAGCGCCAGTTCAGTAGTTTTTTATATATCGCCGGAGAGTCGGCTCGGTCATGGAGGGCGAGAAGTCGAAAGAACATCACCGACGACGGTCCCGGTCTCGATCCACGCAGATTCGCGACGGTCGACACCGACCGCGATGACTCGCTTGACGAAGAATCGGAAACAACTAATGACGATGCATCGACCGCTGAAAGTGATGGCAATGGCGATGGCGCCGCACCTGCCGTAGCGGCCGACCCTAATCTCAAATTATTCGGCGACTGATCCTCGCCGTCTATCGCTTGGCACCTCATCAAACCGTGGAGACACGAATATGAGTATTCTAGACCGCCTCAATCTATTGATCCGATCCAACCTCAACGACAGCCTCGGAAAACACGGCTCGCGCTCAGCACGCCAGGCACTCTCCGATATGGAGGGCAGTCTGCGCGAGGCTCGACGCCAGCAGGCCGATCTGCGGCGAGGTGAAAAGCAGTTGATCGCTCAGGTCCGCCAGGCCCGTGAAAAGGCTGACCAGTGGGAAGATCGGGCGATGATGGCGCTTCGTGACGGCGATGAAGAGCTGGCCCGCGAGGCATTGATCGTCAAAAATCGAGCCATGCGCGATGCTCGACAACTGCGCGACCAACTCGATGACCATCGGGCCCACATGCAGGATATAGAACGGGCTCTGGAAGCGCTGGAACACAAATTGGAGGGCACCCGCAATCGGTTGCGAGCTCGCTCCCGAGATAGTCGGCGACGAAGCCAACGATCGTCGAAGCGTCTTCCCCGCCAGGGCGATGAAGATGCCTGGGATGCCGAGATGAGACGGCGTGCCCGAAAGCGTCGCAGTGCTTCATCGGCATCGTCGCTTCCACCGGATCCGGATGTCTCGGAGACCTTTGATACATCCCGCGAATTCGGGGAAATGGATCGCATGGCCAGCAAGATCGACGGCATGGAAGCCGAGATTGAAGCCATGCGAGAACTCGACGATATCGGTGGCGACTCGCGGCGCGCCGAGCTGGAGCGCATCTTTCGCTCCATGGAGCAACGAGGAGGCCCCGAAAAAGATGATCGCTCCTCACGTCGCCGCTCCCAAAAACCCCCGGTCGATGATGACCTGGCGGACCTGAAAAAGAAATTCGAGTGATTTAATCGAATTCAAAGCCGACATAAATATCGGCTTCCAGTCCGTCTTCCGCCTGCGTGGTATCTCCACTGGGACCGCCTCCGCGACCCGCTGATCCCTGCTCGATCAGTGATTCCACCGGTTCCATCGTCAACGCGGCGCTCGTCAAAATTGCAAATGACGGCCCGCCGGCTCCACCTCCGCCGTGTCCACCGTCACCGCCATCGCCGCCGTCGCCTCCGTCACCGCCATATCCACCGCCGTTTTCTTCCCCTCCATTTCCACCGAGTCCGGCGTTTCCACCCTCTCCCCCCACTCCCCCATGCCCGCCATCTCCACCGGTTCCCCCTTCGATGCGCGAGGAACGAATCTCGATATCACTATCCTCGAGTACCAGTGCAATCGATGCACCGCCGTAGGTTCCCGCCGTTCCCCGCTCACCGGCACATCCGCCGGCACCGCCACCACCGCCGGACGCGCCCCAGGCGTCACAGGTCCCAAAGGTGTCGACGCCTGCGCCGGCTCCACCGCCGCCGCCACCGCCGCCATCGATCCCATCACTTCCGTCGGTGCCCGATTCTCCAATCCATTGAAGGCCATCCAGAGTCCCAAAACTCGTTCCACCTGACCCGCGCTGACCTGAGTCTCCATCGCTTCCGTTTTGCCCATCGAATCCATCGTCGCCTTCACTCGTGGCCGCCGCACCGCCCGATGCTCCTGCGCCACCATCGTCTCCATCCTCGCCGATTTCGTCTCCGCGTGCCCCATCTCCTCCGGCTCCCCCCTTCACATCATCACTACACGACGAATTGCTCCCGCCGGATCCTCCGACCGGCTCATCGCTCCAATTGCACGCGCTCAACGCATAGCGATCCGGGCTCTCCCCATCCTCTCCGCGCTCTCCGTCGTCGCCATCAGCTCCGTCTTCACCATCGACTCCGTCGCCTGCCCGGCCTCCATAGACCTGAACATTGTCAAAGATCACACCGTCCGCCTGTCGCAGATAAGCAGTGACCACAGTCTCCTGTGGTTCGGCATCGGTCTTCGGATCGACGCGTAGATTGACGATACGCGTCGGCGTCGTGATCTCTTCTGCCCGCAGCGTCGGATTGCCCTCCTCCACGGTCGCCCGATTCGACGGATGGTACGTCCACCCCACCTCATAGGCCGCGATCAGTTGCACGCCATCGCGCAACTCGATGCTCTCCGTATAGGTCCCGGCCTCAACGAGAACAAAATCAATCCCATCGGTATTGGCCGCGCGATCCAGCCCGGCCTGCATTGTTTGAAGAGGCGCGGTGAGCGTCCCATCGTTGGCATCATCGCCGTGAGTAGCCACGAAGACCGCCGCTTGATCCCAACCACCATCGGGGCGACAGGGATCGTCGGGAGGATCGATGGCCGGCTGAGGAATGACCTCTACGGGCTCACAATTCGCATTGGAGGGACCGTTGTTATCGTCGTCGTTATTCTGATTGTGACCGCTATTCGGGTCCTGATTTATATTGGAAGATTGGTTCTGATTTTGTGCCTGATTGGGATCTTGATTCGGATCCTCATCATTGTCGTTTGACTCGCCGTTGGGCTCATCCTGATTTTGTACTTCTGTCGTCGAGCCTTCTTCGGATCCACCACATCCGCCGACGCCGAATGCAAATATGACCAGGAGTGCAGCGAAAAATATCGACGATCTACGGCCCGGCGTTGGGGAACTCATATCAAAGGCACCAATGCAGAAAGGGAAAGTCGTGCAATTATGACAGATACCCCCTGAGGGTAAATCGTGGGATTTCACCGGTCAAATCCGCACTTCAAATGGATTCGCCGGGATTGATAGAGAAACCCAGCCGCCCCATGAAAATCATCTGACCGAAATCCGATACCGGTTCAACAGAATGCGCCTATTCGTCGGCGGAATCTGCCCCTTCGTCTGGCTCGTCGCCGAGTTGCTTCAGTGGGACTGCTTCTGCATCCGGCACCGCATCGATCGCCGGCAAATTGGCCACCTTACCTGCTACAGCCAGACAGCGATGCCACTTTCCCTCCAGCCTCCCCATGCCATAGACGATGGCATTTTGAATGGTGGCGCCCTCCTGAAGTTTCACGCCATCAACGACGGCATAGGGACCGATATGAACCTCGGAGGCGGTCTCGACGTGTGCTCCGCTCAAAATTGGTCCGGCGAGCTTTGTCTTGTCGTCGATCCCCTGCTCTTCAAATACGTACAACCCCTCGGCGAGCGGCTCCGGCATCGGGACCTGCTCGAAGATCGAGGGGTCATCGAGGACTCGCCGGGTCGCCGCAAACAACAACCCCGGACTATCGATCCCGGCCCAGAAATCGCCGCATCGTTCGACATTGATCACTTCCCCTTCCTCAAGCAATGGTCCATAGACATCGCCGACCATACATCCCCTCTCCAGCGGGATTTCAGATACCAACTGCGGCTCGATGAGATGAACGCCGGCGAAGGTGTACTCTTGGATTGAATCTCCGGCGTCGGGATGACGAAAATCGCGAAGTCCCACCAATTGCTCGCCGTCGGCATCGACCCAGGCCCCACCGGGCCCGCCTTCGTCCTTGGGATGCACTACCAACGTAGCTCGCGCTTCCGAACGTCGATGGGCCTCGAGTATTTCCAGCAAATCAAGATTCATGACGCTATCGCCGTTGAAAACGATCAGCGTCGTATCCTGCTCACCCAGTGCATTCCAGATGCCTCGAACCCCGCCGGCAGTCCCCAGGATTTCCCATTCCCGTGCGTACACCGGGTCCAGGTTCATCGTCGCCGCCAGCGTATCGGCCACCGGCGGAATGGAGTCTGCGTGATGGTGTAGATTCATCCCTACCCTCGTGACGCCCGCCCCCGACAGGTGATCCAGAGCGTAGGCCAACATCGGCGTATTCAAAAAGGGGATCAGTGGTTTGGGGATGGCCTCGGTAATCGGCGCCATTCGCGTTCCGAATCCGGCACAGAGCACACCGCCCACGGGGGGAGTAGCAACGTTCATAATTTTACCGTTTCTTCAAAAAGGAGGAATGCCGCCGGGGAAACCGGCGGCATCACTTCCGAGATTGGCCTCCCCCTGGCCTTCTTCAGCTCTCGTCAGAGTCCCAGGTCCCACGGGGAGCGGAGACGGTTTCCTCTTCTTCCTCTTCGACTTCTTCTTCTTCGAATTCGAATTGTGTTTCTTCTGCTTCTTGCTCCATTCCCATCTTGGCCTTGAGCGCCTGAAGCGCCTCATCGGAGCCGTGATCGGCTTCCAATTCCTCGAATTGGCTCGAGAGGTCGTCACCGGTCAGCTCACCGGCCAATTCCGCAGAAGCCTCCGCCTCGGCTTCCATCTGCGTGATTTTTCCCTCCATTCGGTCAAAGGCGTCGAAGGCCGACGTATCGCTCATCCCAGACATCGTATTCTGGATGGTCTTCTGAGCCTCCGCTCGTTTTTGCCGAGCGATGAGGAGGTTTTTCTTTCGCGTCGCTTCCTCGATCTTTTTGTTGAGTTGGCGAAGGGAATTGCGCAGCTTGTCGGCCGCCGCCTTCTGGGCCTCCCATTGAGCCTTGAACTCCTCGGCGAGTTCATCGTGCTCCGATTTTCGCGACAACGCTTCTTTGGCCAATTGGTCGCGCCCGGCGCGAACGGCCATCATCGCCTTTTTCTCCCACTCCCGAGCCTTCTCGACCTCGTTGTCGAGTTGCTTCTTCAGGCGCTTTTCGTCGGCAATGGCGACCGCGACCTGTTTTTTTGCCTGGATCAACTGCTCCTTCATATCCAGGATAAGTTGGTTGAGAATCTTCTCTGGATCCTCGGATTTACTGATCAAATCGTTGATATTTGCGCGAATCAACGTGCTCATACGACCTAAAATGCCCATGAATCGTCTCCTTTCCGCCCTGCAATGATGAACTCCGAGACCTCGCAAATTGTGGTACCCAATTCGTGAAAGCCTCTAAGAGTCACAATTTATCGCCAGCGTCGATTATTTCTGCCATCCGCTACAATCAGGCCTGGTCAGCGGCCTCAACCGGTGCGTTTTTCTCGTCGTCTTCCTCGTCTGGGCGGATGATCGCCCGAAGTTCTTGATAGTGTTCACGCACCGAGAGTGCAATCGCGTCGATCGCTGCCTGAAACCCGTTTTGATCCAGCGATGCGCTCTGCACAGATTCCACGATGACCACCGCCTCATCTTCCAATCCGAAGGCGCCAGCCACCATACTGGAGGCATTGAGCTGAAGCAGGCGCTTAAACAATTCCGATTGCACCTCGTAGTCCGGAAGCTCCATCAATTTGACGCGAAATGTAAGCACTGGCGGGTTGTGATAGACGACGATATTGTCGATATAATCGATCTCGTCGTGCACCAACCAGAGCCCCGTTTGGACCTCCTCAAAGGGCAAGCCCAACTCGATGATAAATGCCTCTATTTTCTCGTTGATTTCCAGCTCACTGGATTCAATATCCATTCCCATTGGCGCCATCCTGTCCTTGTAGTGGGGTGATTGGCAGTCGTTGGTAGCAACTCCTGCGCCCGCACCGAACCTCCGATGCCGGAGATGGTCGGTCGCAGGGGCATTGTACTTTCGTCCAACCGTATCGAACGGCGGGATGGTAGTTCTCGCCTCGCGTCGGTGTCAAGATGGGTAAATATCGACCATTGGAAGTCCGGTTGTGCTCCTACCCCCGTATTGACTAAAATCACGGAGGCAGTCTCTATGTACGGCGTTATGCCATTTTTTGCACATCGAGGAATTCGTGAAACGACAGCTCGGTCCCTACCACCTCGTTGAAAGCCTCGGGGTTGGCGGCATGGCAGAGGTGTTTCTCGCACATGCCCGGCGCGAGGGTGATTTTGTTCAGCCCTGCGTCGTCAAAATTCTCCACAGCGAATTGGTCAACGACGAAAATTTCACGGGGATGCTCGTCGAAGAAGCCAAACTGGTCGCGCGGCTTCGTCACAACAATATAGCCAGCCTCTATGATGTGGGACGCCACGATGGCGAAATGTTTTTGGTCATGGAGCACGTCAACGGCCAGGATCTGCATAATATATTGGCCCGTGCCTCCCGCAATGAACGGTTAATCCCGATGGCCTTTGCCGTTCATGTGGCCCGCCAGATGTGTGCCGGACTGCATTTCGCCCACACCCGACGCGGTCCCCATGGAGAAGCACTCAACCTGGTTCATCGCGACATCAGCCCACCCAACGTACTGGTCAGCGCCGTGGGCGAGGTCAAGGTGATCGACTTCGGGGTCGCCAAATTCAACTCTGCGGCTCGCGAAAAGACCCGCGCGGGCATTATCAAAGGCAAATTCGGCTATATGTCGCCCGAACAGGCATGGGACGAGAACCTCGATCACCGATCGGATCTCTTCTCGGTCGGTATTTGCCTCTACGAAATGCTGACCGGTCGCTCTTTGTACGGCCAAGTCGAGGATGCGATCACCATGATTCGCCGGGCCCGGGAAGCCGACATCTCGCCGGTCACCAAGTACCGCCCCGACATTCCGGTGGAGTTGGCGCGCACCGTTCATCGCGCCCTGGCGGCCAATCGAGACGACCGATTTCAATCGGCCCACGAGATGGAGCGCCAATTGGCCGTCGTCCTCGCCGAGGAGGCTCCCGACTACACATCGCTGGATGCCGGGGTTTTTGTCGATGAACTCTTCGACACCGAGGATCCGGCGATCGAATCGGTGAGCCCCTCCCTTCAAGGTCAATCGTCGAGCAGTCGCCGTGGAATCGATGACATCACCCGAAACCTCGAGGAAGACACCCGCCCCATCGCCGACGTCCCCCACGAAGTCCGCGCCACTGATGGCGCCGAACCGATTGATCTCGCCGACGTGGTGGACAGCCAACTGGACCCCGACGACGACGCCACCGTTGATTTTAGCTTCACCGACCTGGTCGGCGAGAAGACCGAACTCTTCGACGGAAATGAATTTCCCGAACCGCCCCGTCCCGATCCTGATCCACCTCGGCAGTCCAAGCCATCATCGCGAAGCCCCGACAAACCGACGGCCCCCATTCCCGGCGGCGATGCCAGTAGCGGACCCGACGAGAAAACCCGACTGGCACCTCGCAACAAGATCTCGAAAAAAACCGCCGACAACCCACCGCAATCGAGACTCGAATCAAACCCGCTGGTCTCCCGCTCCGGCCGTTATGGAGCCGTCGATGCCAGCTCTTCAGAAAACAAACCATCCGGTGACTACTCCCGTAATGGTCCCACGAAACCGATT
>SKPJ01000505.1 GCA_007119595.1 Myxococcales bacterium | reverse complement strand
CTCTCAGCAACCGAACACATGGTTTACAGATTAGACCGGGTACATGGTTTACACCTTTTCGTCATCTACAGAACCGGTTGACGCACTCATACTGGTTTGTGCAGTGCTGTGATTCCGAGGACGATACACCGAGCACGAGTACCGAGGACGAGACACCGTGCACAAGTACCGAGGACGAGACACCGTGCACGAGTACCGAGGACTGAGCAACCGGAACCCTGTTCTCGCGATCGAAAACCCTCAAACTCCATCACGCCCTCATTCTGCGCGTACTTCGACTGATACGAATCGAGTGGGAGATTCTGGGGAGGTGCCGACGCGAAGCGGAGGCGGAGTGGCCTTTTGGCATGCCCCGTACCCTCAAAGGCCCCTCCCAACTACCCTATACTTTCATATACAGCCACCGGACGCTCCTGCGTAGGGAACCGGGCCCCACGGCGACAACCTCGTTGATTATCGACACAAAGCGATGATACCTTCCAAACTCCCGAACTTCGAACACCTCTATGACGTTGGCGCACTCCACTTTCTAGCGATTGCCTCTTCTTCCATCGGTTATCTCGCTCATGTTCGACCGCCCATCCACTGCAGCCCTTATTGCCTGGGTATTTTTATCTCTGAGCGTGGCTATCGGTGGGACTTCCTGCACGGCGGCATTGGAGGCCAATTGCAAAGAGGACGCTCAATGCGAAGCCGGTCAGTACTGCTTAAAGAGCGGGGGCATCTTCGTTCGCGACGGGGTATGTGTCGACGAGGATCCACAATCCGGCATAGACACCGGGGTGGAACCCGATGCCGGTGATGTCGGCGTTGGGGATACTGGCGGCATTGAGGACGCAGATCCGGCCGACGCCGACGACCCCGCTGACCGAGATGCCGATAACGGCGATATCGACTCGCCCTGTCCGTCCGGGGAAATCGAGTGCAATGAGCAATGCGTCGATCCCTCGAGTGATCTTCTGCACTGCGGAGAGTGCGACAACGAGTGCCACGCCGGCGATCACGCCTCGGCCATCTGCGTGGCGGGAAGCTGCGATTTCGAATGCAACGAGCCATTCGAGGCCTGTGGCCAACAATGCGTCGACTTCAACTCCAATCCCGACCACTGCGGCGACTGCGATGTGCCGTGCAGCGACGAAATGGTGTGCTCCGCAGGCCTGTGCCAGGCCGATTGTGCCGACGGGGAGACAGTGTGTGAGGGAGCATGTGTCGATATCACGAGCAATCCCGCCTATTGCGGCGATTGCGATACCATTTGCCCGGCCCCGAACGACGGTGTCGGGGTCTGTGTGAACGGCGGTTGTGATTTTGAATGCAACACCGGATTCACGGCATGCGCCGAAGAATGTGTTCCCGAAGACAGCGCCTTTGAAGAATGCGATGACCAGTGCGTCGATACTTCGGTGGACGACGACCATTGTGGTCAATGCAATAACGACTGCGGCACCGGCGAAGGTTGTGACGATGGAATTTGCTGCGATGGCGAATTCACCAATTGCGGCGGCCAATGCATCGATCTGGTGAGCGACGACGATCACTGCGGAGTATGCGAAAACCAGTGCACCACCGGCGTTGCCGGTGCCACCGCATTTTGCAGCCAGAGCAGTTGCGTCGAGCAATGTACCGACACCAGCCACACCTTATGCGATGGCGACGAGCGCTGTGCCGATCTCGACACCGATATCGAGCATTGCGGAAGTTGTGAAGTTAGCTGCGACAATGCCCCCGAGAATGGCACACCGATCTGCGAGGACGGAGCGTGCTCTTTTCAGTGCAATACGAACTTCGAGGAATGCGGCGGCGAGTGCTGGCCCACAGACGATTTCGACGACGATATCGACAATTGTGGGGAGTGTGGAAATGTCTGCGATGACGCTCCCGCCGCCAGCACACAGGTATGTGAGGACGGCACCTGTTCCTATATCTGCGATGAGGGCCTCACCGACTGCGGCGACCTATGTGTCAATACCGACAGCCACTGGGCGCATTGCGGTAGCTGCAACGATCCCTGTGGAAGCCCGCCCAACAGCACCGCTATCTGCAGTGACGCCGCGTGCGATTTTCAATGCGATGTGGACTATCAACGCTGCGGCAACGAGTGCATCGAGGAGGGAGAGTTTTGTTCGGTCTGCGATCCCGAACAAGCGCCCTTTGGAGGGGGCGAAGGAAGCGACGAACGACCGTTTTTGATCTGTACCGCCGATCAACTGGCCGCCATCTCCGACGAGCTCTCGGCGGACTTTTTACTCACCGATGACATCGACCTCGGCGGCGAGCCCTTTTCTCCCATCGGCTCTCTCAGCAATCTCTTTGGCGGCAGCTTCGACGGCGACGGCCATCAGATCGAAAATCTGACCATCGAGCAGTCCACTCAGCAAGGAGTGGGACTTTTCAGCAGCATCAGCAGTAATGCCACGGTTTCAGATCTGGAATTGATCAATGTCGACGTCGAAGGAGCCAGTCTGGTCGGCGCAGTGGTGGGATTTAATCAGGGTACGATCGCCAACATCACTATTGAGGGCGTAATAGAGGGCTCGAGCGAGATCGGGGGAGCCGTCGGCGTCAATGAACTCGCCGGAACCATCGAAGGTGTAAGCGTCGACGTTGAAATCACCGTCACAGACGAAGTAGGACGGGGGATTGCCGGCCTTAACGAGGGCTCGATCTCCGAGGGACAAACATCGGGGGAACTCATTTGTCAGGGGGGCAAATGCGGCGGGCTTGCAGGCACTAATGCGGGCTCCATCATTGATTCGACGGCCAATACCAGTGTCAGTGGCACGGCTAGTTTCGTGGGGGGCCTAGTAGGCCGGAACCAGAGCACCATCGAGTTGTCCGTGGCACACGGTGCGGTCACTTCCGAAGGTGATTTCGTCGGAGGATTGGTCGGATTGAACACAAACTCCATCACCGAATCGATGGCCACGGGAACCGTCACCTCCGAAGGTGATTTTACCGGCGGGTTGGTCGGATCCAACGAGAACTCCATCGCCGATTCGATGGCCACCGGGAACGTCGATTCAGACGGCGATTTCACCGGAGGATTGGTGGGCCACCACGAAGGCTCCATTGACGAAGCGGCTGCCCAGGGCGATGTCTCCAGCAACGGAGATTATGTGGGTGGACTCATCGGATATGCCGAGTCGGGAGCCACCATCGAGAAAGCGGCCGCCACCGGGGACGTAACGGCCAATTTCAGTGATTTTGTGGGGGGATTGGTCGGCGAACTTCTGGCAGAACTCCAGAATTGCTACGCCACCGGAGAGGTCACGGGTTCGTCTAACGTCGGAGGCTTAGTCGGTCTGGTGACCGATAGCTCCTCTGGAGATCGCCCGTCGGTCATCCATTGTCATTCCATCGGAAAGACCTCCGGAAATACCAACGTCGGGGGATTGATCGGAAACTGGACCAATGTGATGTTCCCTCCCCAGATCGAGGCTTCCTTCTGGGATACCGAAACCAGCGAACAGCCCAGCAGCGCAGAGGGCGAGGGCTATACGACCGCCGAATTTTCCAATATCAACAACTTCGATCCCCCCTGGGATTTCAGTGATATCTGGGAGATGTCGGATGTCCTCGATGACAATACCCGGCCCGTGCTGCAATGGCAGGATTTGTGACGGTAATAAAATACTGAAAGCCAACGATCACCCCCGTGTGTGATCACCGGTAGTCGGTTGAGTTCACCAACATCAACCTCTGGCGCTTCATCGAAGCCTGAATGTCGCCTCCTCCGTGGGGGAAGTGGCGAACGCGCTGTTAAGCCTTCGTCGGAGGGGGCAGCGATGTGCTCGGTAGCTTCTCCGGCGCCCCCTCACCACTCGCTATGCTCGTGGAGCTTCCCCACGGCCCACTCGATACGAATCGACGCATTCCCGTCGCTAATGCGGGTGATCCCGAATTTTCGAAGTGCTTGAAGTATCGCTGTAGTTCGGGGCTGGCCGTAGAGTCGACGATCGGTGCGTCTCGGACTCGGACTCGGACTCGGACTCGGTCTCGGTCTCGGTCTCGGTCTCGGACTCGGTCTCGGTCTCGGACTCGGACTCGGACTCGGACTCGGACTCGGTCTCGGACTCGGACTCGGTCTCGGTCTCGGAGTCGGGCTCTCAGCAACCGAACACATGGTTTACAGATTAGACCGGGTACATGGTTTACACCTTTTCGTCATCTACAGAACCGGTTGACACACTCATACTGGTTTGTGCAGTGCTGTGATTCCGAGGACGAGACACCGAGTACGAGTACCGAGCACGAGCCCGAGGACGAGACACCGAGCACGAGTATCGAGGACTGAGCAACCGGAACCCTGTTCTCGCGATCGAAAACCCTCAAACTCCATCACGCCCCCATTCTGCGCGTACTTCGACTGATACGAATCGAGTGGGCCCAGGGGGATCTGTCCGTAATCCATCGACATCGAAGTCCCCTCGTCGTTACGTTACTTCACTGCGGTGTGGGCTCCGGGGGAAGAGATGTGAAAAATTTGAATATGGCCTGCATTTCCACATCGGTCATCTGGGCGCCGAATGGGATGACGTCACTCATGGGCGGGCCGATCTCAGAGCCGTCCTGCCTGGTTCCGGTGCGCATCAATTGGTCGAATTCCACGAAGGTCCACCCGCCTAAGCCCTCGTCGTGGGAGGTCAGATTGGTGGCCTCCGGCCAGTCGGGGGGGCCGCCCGGGATCGGTCCACCGCGAAAGTCTTCGCCATGACAGCCCGCACAGACCTGGCTGAGGTGTTTTCCAAACTCCTCGGTCACCTCTTCGGCGGGAGGCAGGACGGGATGTTCGGCGTGATGATCCTCGACCAGGTCGGCGCTCAACAGAACTTCTCCGGTGGCCACCAAGAACTTGCCCAGCGGTCCGAGGGTTACGGGGGGCACTTCGTTGTCCACCGGCGGAAGGGATCCGATATAGGCGATGATATCGCTGAGTTCACGGTCGCTCATGGCGAAAAAATCGACGGACGGCATCAGTGTAACCGAGTTGTCGGGCAGCAATCCGTGGCGGACGATGCGATCCCAGTCGGCGACCGTATAATCATCGACCACTCCCCCCTCTCCGCTCGTCAAGTTCGGGCCGAGTACGGTGCCGATTGCGGGGTTGTCGATCATGACACCGCCGGCCATATTTTCTCCATGACATTCCGCACATGGATAGCGCGCTTGCAATAGGTGTTCGCCTCGCTCCAGAGCGCGTTCCAGGGCAATTTCGTCGAGGTCGACATCTTCGAGGGGATCTTCCGGCTCGCTTTCCGGTGCCAGGTGTTTTCGGGCCAGCTCGACGGCCTCTTCATCGGTCTTTTCTTCGAGCTCCTCAACTCCCTCATCGGCCAGCTTCTTGCGCAATTCTTCGAGTTGTTCCTCCGTCAGTTCCTCCACATCAAAAGGATCTTCATCTTCCGGCGATAGCTCTTCTCGCAATTCTTCGATTTCCTCCTCGGATAGAGGCCATGGAACGGGAAAGTCCACGTCATGTCCCTCATAAGTTTGGCTCAACGCCTGATTGGCCGAATGGGAGACAAACCCAAAGGCGCCCGCAGCGAGAAGAAGGAGTATGCCGATTCCGATGAGAAACCACTTGAGATACTTCATTATTTTCCTCGCAATCATCTGTCATATGAAGCTCCATAATCGCATCGGTCAGCGCTACTAATGGCGTGTAATTCGACATCAAGGCGCAACGGGCTTGATGGGGATCGACCAAATACGATTGCCCTGCGATTGACAACTCACCATTTTCATGTCATACAGCATGACATGAATTCAGAGAAAGAGGCAAGGAAGTATTGCAGCCCACTTCGCAAGAAGCAGTCGGAACAGACGCGACAGCGGATTTTGGACGCCGTCATCGAGAAATTGGCCGAGGAAGGACTCCACGAGTT
>SKPJ01000145.1 GCA_007119595.1 Myxococcales bacterium | reverse complement strand
CGCCGACAATACGACCTGGATACAGGCCACTCTGTTGGCCAACGAGGCGAGCCGAGCCGAAGATCTGCTTCTTTGCTACGACAACAGCGGCAATGTCATTGACGGGGATAGTGTCTATGAATGCGAGGGGTACCGCCTGCCCACCGAAGCCGAGTGGGAGTACGCCTATCGAGCAGATAGCTCGAGCACCTATTACTGGGGCGAATCCGACGATCCCAGAACGGTCGAGACATTTGCCTGGTACATCTGGAACGGCGGTGGCCACACCCAGCCGGTGGGAGAGCTCGAGCCCAACGAATGGGGATTGTACGATATGGCCGGCAATGTCGAGGAGTGGACCCACGACGCCTTTCGTCGTTATAGCGAGGAGCCGGTCTCCGATCCCGGAGGAGCAGTGGAAGCCAATATCTGGACAGAGCAACGGATTCTCCGCGGTGGAAGCATCGCTCGCCGCGCCGACCCACTGCGGGCATCCCACCGCCATCTCTCAGATGCCAGAGAGGCCAATCGCGCCAATATTCCGTCGGGCTTTCGGCTTGCGCGCACAGTCGATCCGTAACCTCTTGCGCTCACCTCGTTCACTCACCGATCGAGGATGATGCCGACCAGATGCAACAAAAATGCTGTTCCCACCAGGGCCGCTCCGGATGTGGAAATGACCGGTAGGGATTGGCGAGGCGCATCGCTGAGCCCGAAATGTCCGACCAACACCGCCTCGGTAGAGGCGTAGACCACCTGATTCAGCGGCGTGAGCATCAGTACTCCGACCACAAAAACCGCGAGCACTGCAACCCGGAGAAAGCCCAACGAATTGGGCGCCCCCGCCACCACCTTCAGTGCCAGCCGACGCGCCCGCCGAAACCGGCGCGCCACGGCTTGAAATAATGCCCCGAAAACGAGGGCAATGACGACCAAAATCACAACCGACAAGGTGAGCTGGGTTTTCCCAAAACCGCTCTCCACCAGGGAGCGAAGCCAGCCCAATTCATGCAGCACTGCAGGGGAGGCTTCCACAGAAGCGAAGCTGCGAACTTCCCGGGCCTGCGTATCGGATTCGATGGCCTCTCGCACCAGGCGATCGAGTTCAACGTCACCGGCGGATAGGGTCCCGCTTTTTGTGGCTTCCAACTCCCGCGCCGACTCCTGTGCCAACACGTCGCGGGCCGTCCCCTCGGAGAGGCCCTGAATCCACCGATCCGCCGACGGGGCCCCAATGGCATCACCGGAAATCGTGGCCGGAGCATCCGCAAACGTGCTCATGGAGGCGACTTTTGGCGCCACCACCATGGGCAGCGCCATCAACACCGCAAAGACGGCGATCAACATCGCCAGATCGCCTCCGTAAAAGCGCGGCACATACTCCTTCCACTCCGGCCCATCGCCCTCGCCAGCCCCACTTGCCGTTACGGCATCCTCCTCCACGCGCCACAATCCGAGCACCAAGCCCGATAATAGGAGCGTCAAAAACAATCCCATCTGAATCATCAACATCGCATCGACGGCACCAGCGGCCTTCTCGAAAAACCGCTCCGGACCCTCTGCGCTGCGGATTTGTTCGGACCTGGCGCGCCACTGACTCGCCAACTCCGGCTGTCCCTGGTGGTCGAAAAAAGCCGCCAGCCGCATCCAGGCAAAATCAGCGCCCTCCAAATTGGGAAACAAACCGTCCACGTGGCTGGCGACCCGATGGGCAGTGGTCGTATCACCGTCATCGATGGCCCTACCGAATACGTCGTGCAGCCACACCAGGGCAAAGGTGGCGCATATCATGACCGATATATATTCACCGCGAACTCCGGCCGCTTCCATCTGACGACTGGCACGTTCAAAGGCCCGGTCCGCCAATCCCTGTTTTCCCCGTATTTCGAGTCTCATTCCAATGCGCGCCAGGTCTATCCAATCGGCGTGATCGTATTCGACGGCGCGGCGAAACAAGCGGGCTGCCTGTTCGCTCTCCCCCATTCGCTGAAGAATCTCGCCGCGATACAGTGGAAGATAGGGATTTGCCGAATCTAGCTGTTCGCGCTGGCGCAGGGCACGCAACGCCTTCTTCATCTGCGCCGTCGATCGCTGTGAATCCACCCGGTCCGAATCCCCTGGGACAGCTCCGGGCTCGGCGTCGAGATCGATCTCGTCGAGCCACATCACATCGTGCAGTGACGCCAGCGTCCCCGACCAGTCCCAGGGACCTCGACCGGGCGCCTCACCGCGGCGAGGATCGAATTCGATGACGACCTCTGCCACCTGTGGTGCCGGATCGCCGATGTCGATTACGCGATACAGGCATCACGTAATCGACATCGGCGATTGCCGTGATCGGTGCCGGCAGACGCGTGCGCTCCACGATCCGGCGTTCCAACGCGTCAAAGCGAATCAGATCGTTGTCCAGGCCGTAATAAAAGTCGCCGTCGAACTCCACAGGCCCCACCGGCTCCACTGCATCGGTGCGTTCCCTATACTGTCGGGGGCCCGGAAAGAGCGAGGGATGCAACAGCGTTTGAACGACCACCCCGTCAATAATGCATTGGACTCCCCCGGCCAGGGCCTCCAATCTACAGGGCAGTCCATCGAAGACGCGAGATGGATCACCGGCCAACTGCATCCAATCGACATGGGCCGGCTCTTCCGCTTCGATGGGCTGCGCCGAAGGCTCTGCGGCAAAGCACGTCACCGCGGCGGCTGCCATCAGCGCCCAGCACCATAACTCAACCCGCCATGGTCGGGCGCTCCGGCGATACTGCGACGAGTTGACACTTCCCGGACAGCCCGTCGAGCCTATCGGTAAAAACCGTCTCAAAATGGTGCGATCTCGATGGTCCCCATCTCCAGACGGTCCTGACCGTCATGAGCCTCCTCGGGACGAACCTCCATCCGATCGTCGCCTCGATAAAAGCCCATCCAGATGGTGTACAAGCCAGGCGTGGAAAAGCGCTCCACTTCGATCTCATGAACGTCTTTGATGATATCCCCGGGCAGCCAGTAATTGGTCGGATATTGACCTCCCACCGGATCGTGATCGCCGTGAATCCGGTTCCCCGCCAAATCGATGTGCATAAAGATCTCCTGGGCCGACGAAATCCGCCGCTTCACCTTGAAATACATGGTGAACTCCATCGTATCTCCCCAGCGATACACCGGGCGTTGATCCGGACCGCCACGATCGAGGTGATAGCCCAAAAACTCGATCCGGCGGTCGAAATTGGGATGCTGCTCCTCGCCGTCGACATCGAATACCAGCGGGATGTATTGCTCTTCGTCGACCTCGTCGAGGACAAACTCCGCAAGGGGATTGACGTCGGTTTCCCCTTCGCTCAACTGGTTGGTGATCAGATACATCGAACCGCCCGCCGCCAATACGGGCAAACTGGTCTGGTGATCGCGACGTACCCGGCTGTGGATCTGCGCCAGATCGTCGGCCGGGATCAGGGCAAAAAATCGCTCGTCGCTTTCATAAAATTCGTTAAATTGCCGTCGGTTCTCAATGGTCTCCAGATCGCGGACGTAAAAATGCTTCGGCTCCTCGTCGATCTCGTACTTCCACAGGCTCTCGCCCTCTTCGGCGGTGGCCCGGTAGTGCTCAATGACGGCCCGGCTCGATAGCATCTCGTCGAATTCGGGGATGAAGGTGGCAAAACTGAAGGCGAAAAACCCCACGCCTCCCAGGGTCACCAGACCGACGAGACCGGGCATCCGCTCCAGCCGGCTCGCGATCCGCGACAGTATTCCTTCGCCGTCACGCCACGCCTCGCGTTGGGCCATGCGCCGTCGCCCCGGACCCATTGAAGCGTATCCCCTGTCTTTCTCCTGCACCTTGCTCTTCGTAGTACCATCGCCATCGGTGGTGCCGTCTCGTTCGTCACGATTTCTCCACGCCTTGAAGCGACGCCACAGTCCGCCGATCCATTGCCACAAACGCCTGGCGTCGCGTCCGGCGAAGACCAACCAACTGATCATCCCCGCAAAATAGGCACCGATACCGACGAGCATTGCTCGCTTCCAGACGTCGAGCGTCGAACCGTATTCGAACTGCTCCGCAAAGTCGGCATCTTCCACTCCGCCCAGTGCAAATTCGATAAGCCGCGATGAAAAGTCGTCGAGATCACCGGTCAAGATAACGACCGTGAAGATCGCCACGACCGCAATGGCGAGATAGCTGGCCGGATGGAGCCGAAGTGCCCGCCAGAAGTCTTCGTCCCCAATCATCCAGCCAATCGCCAAGACGAGAGGAAAGAAGGCGGGATACGCAATATGGCCCAGCGCCGACGCCGGTACGACCACCACGAAGGCCGCCACCGGCCACACCAAACAGAGCATGGCCACCGCTCGCTCCACAGCGCTCGCCGGTGATTGGAGACGCAATTTCCAGCCCAGATAGCCCAGCGCCGGGAGCAGCCACATCATGTGGGGAAGCAGTCCAAAGCCCACCTGACGCCACCACCAGGCGAAATTGCCCTGGGCCTCAGCATCACCAGCAAAAATCTGGTTTTCCAATAAAAAGGACAGCGCCGGGCTGCCCTGCTCGGCCAATTCCGGATCGACGGGAAGCGCAGATGCATATGCCATTCCCAACACCACCAGTGGGATGGCACCTCCGGCCATCAATAGAATTCCCCGAATATCGGTGAGAGCCCGCCCCACGGGAGTGGTGCGGCACGCCCCTGTGAGCCCGGCCAATAATACAAGGGGTACTGCGATCCATAATTGTTGGACCACGTCAGGCCGAAAAAACCCCTCCTCGATTCCTCGGCTCTTTGCCCAGCCCCAGCCGATGACTGCGGCGACGACCGCCACCGTCGAGATCACCCACCCGAGACTCAATCCCGAGCCCACACCTTCTTCTCGATGTGCCGCTCGGTGTGCCTCCGACTCATCAGGAGTGTCGTCGGCATCTTCTTCGCTGCCGGCGACATCATCGGCGGGCATACTGACCGCCTGGGCAAGTGCAAAACCAACCAATACGGCCAACGTGGACAGCACGCCGACAAAGCGCATATCGAGTACCACGACCACCAGAGCTAATGCGCCGGCGAGCGCCCAGATCAGGCGGCGATTCGAGTCTCCATAGATCGATTGAAAAAAGGCCATCACAGCCAGCGACGTGGCCGCCACGTACATCAGTGGTGCCGAGATGAAAATCGCGCCGAAATAAAAGATCGGAGACGTGGACAACACGACCGTCGCCATGGCCGCCGGCCCATCACCGAGGTGGCGGCGCACCCAAAGAGCCGTGGCGCCGAATAAGATCACGGCCAGAGCCAGCAACGGAATGCGCGCCCGACGTTCTACGGTCCCGATACCACCGACCTCGGCGACCGGGCGGCTGTCGATGAACACGGTGGCCCACTTTGCCTTCAACCACGACACGTGTACCGGCTGCCCGCCGAGGGTCGGCACCGCGAAGGACTCCACGGCGGCCACATTGATCCCATCGTCTTCGGGCGCCTGTTGCGCTGCATCGTCGGCCTCATCGCCAACCTCCGACGCTTCGTCCTGGGGAGAAATCAGATCCATCTCCTCCAGATTGGCGGCATCGGCACCGACGCGCATCGTCACCGACTCCCAGGGCTCCCAAAACCCCAGTGCTCCCGCATATATTGTCGTCGTGATCACGACGACGCTGATCATCACCGTCGTCAACAACCACCATGTCATCCTCGAGATCTCTTTCATCGGCTGCGCTTTCCAACTCCCTGTTAAAAAAAGAATCGACTTCCACCCCCTGATGGTGCCCGGCGCAAGTCCTGAGCCTTATTCGGCGAAGAGATCGTCGCTCAGGACCGCCAAAGAATGGTTTAAGACTTCTATCGGGCACCACGAGTCAGCGCGGCGACGGTATAACGAACAAAGCGCCGATTCAACACTGACCAGCCTCCCTGACCATGGGGG
>SKPJ01000150.1 GCA_007119595.1 Myxococcales bacterium | reverse complement strand
TCTACGACCGGGGATTGAGGGAGTATGTCACCGAGGACGTCGACGGGTTTCGGCTGCGAGCCCACAACTCCCATTTCGACCTGCTTCGTGACATCGCCGAGCCCCTCGTTGCCGAAGCCCGCCAACAATTCGGGGAACGCTACCAGGTGGAGCTTCCGGGGCTGACGATCGAGATCTTTGCCGAACGGGAGGCATTTTCGGTGCGCTCCGTCGGGCTTCCCCACGTCGATCCACACGGCATTTGTTTCGGACGCGTGGTCTTGAGCCGAAGTCCCGGCGATGGCAACTTCAATTGGCCAATGGTCCTCTGGCATGAACTGGCCCACTCCTATCATCTGGAGCTCTCCGAGGAACGGGTCCCGATCTGGTTTACCGAGGGGTTGGCGGAGTACGAGACGCGGAAAAAAGATCCATCGTGGACCCGTTTTCATCACCTCAATCTGGCGCGGCGAGTGGCGCACGGAAAATTGTGGTCCATCGCTGAGATGGACCGGGCATTTATGACCGGGGGACACCTGGAGATCGGACAGGCCTATCAGGCGGCGATGCTCGTGATGGAGTATCTCGATGAGCAATACGGCTTTGAAACCATTGTCGAAATGCTCCAGCGCTTCGCCGATACGCCGCGCACACAACGGGTTTTCGAGGCGACGTTGGAGCGCTCCATCGAGGATGTCGATCGAGAATTTGAACAATGGCTGCGCCGCAAGTTTTCACCGCTTTTGCGCCAGGAGTTGGTGGATTGGATGCGGCTTCACAACATGCTCGGTGACGAAGAGGTCGAACATGCCACCTCCGCCGAGGGAGCGGCCTACCGGGCCATGGTGGCCGCCGTTCGAGGGGACGAAGAGCGTGCCAAATTGCAATTGAAGAGCGCGCAGCGCCGCGGCGAAGGGGAGCCTTCGGTGGCCGTGATGCGCGTCCTAGTATTGGATGCGCTCGACGAGATCGACGACGGTCTCGAGGCCGGAGATCAGGCGCTTCGGGCGGGCATCGAGAGTTTCGATCTGCGCTATGCGATGTCCCGTATGGCCGAGCGCGCCGATCGGCGCGAAGAGGCCTTCGTGCATGCTCTTGCGGCCACCACCATAGCACCCGATGAGCTTCAGGGCTGGAAACAACTCGAGCCACGGGCCAGGGCGGTCGAGGAATTGGGGTGGAGCCGACGGGCGGCCACCGAGATCTTCGATCGAAATCCGCACGACGCGTCGTTGGCTCGGCGCCGACTTGATTTGTTCGAAGAGTTCGGTGATTACCATGGAGCATATGAAGTAGCCCGACGGTGGACCGAGGTCGCAGGTCTCGATGCCCGCGCACAATTGGCCCGTGCCCGCACTGCGGTGCGCCGGGGGGCCTTCGACGATGCGACGACCTCCTGGGATCGGGCGGCCCTGGTGTCACCGGCGCGCCGCATCGAAATCTGGCAGATCGCCGCCGAGGAGTTGGCCAACGCCGGGGCCGACGACCTGGCCCGAACCTACGAGCAATACCTCGATGAGGACGAACCACGACCGCAGTGATTCTCAAGCCCTTTCGGTAGATGAAATCCGACCCTGAAGACAACGAAGCTGCCGGTGGGGAGCAGGTCAGCGACGAAGAACTCGTCGAGCGTGTGCTCACCGATGATTACGAGGCCTTCGAGGCACTCGTGCGACGCTATCAGGACAAAGCCTACCGACTAGCCTTCAGCCTTGTTAAGGACGAGTCACAGGCCCAGGACGTCGTCCAGGAGGCGTTTTTGAATATCTATCGCAAATTGGACACCTTCAGCGGCGACGCCCAATTTGGAAGCTGGATTTACCGGGTGGTCGTCAACGCCGCATTGATGCGGTTGCGCAAGGAGCGACGGCGCTCCGAGATCGGATTGGAGGACACCGCTGCCGACGTCGTCGAGGAGCAGGGGACGTTTTCCGATCAACCGAGCTGGCAGACCCAGGCCGATGAGGCGGCGGAAAACGTCGAACTGCGCGAACAGATCTTGGCAGCCGTCGACGAGTTGGCCCCCAAATATCAGGCGGTATTTATTCTTCGCGAGGTCGAAGATCTATCACTGGCCGAGATCGGTGAGGTCCTGGAATTAACGGAGGGCGCCGTCAAGTCTCGGCTCCATCGAGCTCGCCTGCACTTGCGCGCGGCTCTGGAGCCCTATCTGGGAAGAAGCGAAACCATTACCTAATAACCGGGTCGGAGGCGAATTTTTAAGGGTCGCACCTTTCGTCGATTCAGCCGCTGAGTTTTTCCTTCATTTTTTTGAAGAAGCCACCGGATTTGAAGGGGATATCGGCGTCCTCTGCGAATGCCTCGAGGAGTTCGCGCTGTTTCTTCGACAACTTGGTGGGGATCTTGACGTCGAAATGCACGGTGAGATTGCCTCTTCCAGAACCCTGGATTTTGGCAATTCCCTCGTTTTTCAAGACCTTTGTATCGCCGTGTTGGGTGCCGGGCTCGACGGTGATCGTTTCTTCGGCATCGTCCTCCAGGGTGGGGACTTCGATCTCGCAACCCAGGGCGGCCTGTACGAAGGAGATCTCCTTTCGCAGATGAAGGTCGGCGCCGTCGCGCTCGTAGGTCTCGCTGGGTTGCACCTGCAAAAAGACGTAGAGGTCGCCCGGAGGAGCTCCGCGGCTTCCGCTTTCCCCTTCCTGGCGCAGGCGAAGACGGGTGCCGGAGTCCACGCCGGCTGGGACCTGGACTTCCACCTCTCGATCCACCCGCGTTTTGCCCTTGCCGCCGCATTCGGTGCAGGGATCGCTGATCTGTTCTCCCGACCCCTTACAATGGGGACAGGTCGAGGAGAGGGTGAAAAAGCCCTGCCGATGGTGCACCTGGCCCCGCCCTTTGCAGGTGGCACAGGTGGTCGGTGACGTACCGGGTTTGGCACCGGAACCGTCGCAGGTTTCACATTCCACATGCCGGGGAATGGTCAATTTCTTGGAGGTGCCGAACGCGGCCTCCTCAAAACTCAATTCCAGATCGTAGCGCATGTCGGCGCCGCGGCGAGGTCCGCCGCGACGGCGCTGTCCGCCGAAGCCGAACATATCGCCGAAGATATCCCCGAATTGGGAAAAGATGTCATCCATGGAGTCAAATCCGGCACCGGGACCGCCGGCTCCGGCGCCGCGCAGCCCTTCGTGGCCAAATTGGTCGTAGAGGGCCCGTTTGTCGGGGTCACTCAAGACCTCGTAGGCCTCGGATGCCTCTTTGAACTTCTGCTCCGCATCGGAATCCCCCGGGTTGCGATCGGGGTGATGCTTCATGGCCAATTTTCGATACGCTTTCTTGAGTTCCTTTCCAGTGGCTCCTTTGGAGACACCGAGAACTTCATAATAATCACGTTTACTCATGGGAACTCCCTGGCCCGTCCGTTACTTTGTGGGGGAGGGGCCGATTGATAAAACTCAAACGATCGCGCGAAGCCTCTCAGTGCACGCCAGCGATGTCAAGGCGGCGACGGGGCTATGCAAGTTCGTCGTCTGGCCCACAAACTAAGCGTCATCGAGCGATCGGCAAGAAGGAAATCCGCGGGGATCCGTATCCAGTTTATGTGGAAAGTTCCGACCTGCTTGCAATCTATACTACGGGACAAAGCCGAGCGGCATTCCCGTTGACGATGAGGCACGGTGTGTCATCATCTTCGGCACCGGTAAGTAGGTGCTGAATATTCGATCGGCTGTGGGAGAGCGATGGACGCCAAGAGTCTAGAAGATGCGAAGGTCATACTACCGTTGAACATCGTGGACGATGTCTTTGACGACCCCTCTCCACGGGAGCGGCTTCAAAGGGCCAAAGACCGGGGACGTCAATTGCACGACCAGATGATGGATAGCGACCCGGTACCGTTTTATCGCTCCTTTGAATTGGTTCGGGTTCCCTATCCCACCCGCTATGCATTTCATAATGTAAAGGGATTAGTGTCCCCGTTTATTCATATCGTCAATCGGGTTTTTATCGTCCAATTTGAAAGTGCACGGGGGATCAAAACGCTTTTGGTCTCTCCCTCAGATCCGGACCGCAATCGGGAAACTCCCTTTTTTAAGCGGCTCTCAGAATCGTTCGGGCCCTTCCAAGATCTGGGCGATCGGATCATGGCTCCCCAACAGATGAGTGTCATCGAGGCATTGCGGGCCACCGGGTTGCGCCCGGAAGACGTGGACTATCTGACCTACGATCATCTGCATACCCAGGACATTCGTGGCTGGATCGGTACGAAGGAGGAGCCGGGGTTATTTCCCAACGCGAAATTGTTGGTCATGGAGCAGGAGTGGATTTCCACAAAGAATCTATTGCCGCCCCAAGAGCCCTGGTATTGCCCGAAGGGAATCGACGATGTCGACCCGGATCGCATCGTCTTACTCGATGGCAGTGTCATGCTCGGCTCCGGTGTGGCACTGATTCATACGCCGGGACATACGGAGGGCAATCACTCGGTGGCGGTGCGTACGCCGGAAGGGGTGATGGTGACCAGCGAGAATGGGGTTGGCCTCGATGCCTACGAGCCGCTCTGCAGTGAGTTGAAACCGGTCCGAGAATACGCCGAACAGACGGGTATGGAGGTCGTGTTGAATGGCAATACGCTGGAGAGAGGATTGGACCAATACGTCTCGATGGTCATGGAGAAGTCGGTGGCCGGCCGTTCCGCCCGCGACGATCGCTTTCCCAATATGGTGTGTTCCTCGGAGATGGACGCCTATTGGGCGTTTCCAGGAATTAAACCCACCCTTAAATTCGGAAATCTCTCCTTTGGACGTCCCACCTACCCCGACGAGATGAGTGGAGGAGCGCAGTGAGCAGTTCCGAAGCGGATGTGATCTTTATGACCGGCTGTGCCAGTGGCATCGGTCGGCACCTATCGAAGCGATTTCTGGACCGCGGCCATCGAGTCTTTTGCACGGATATCGACCGGGAGGGGATGCAGGCATGGATCGGTGACAGCGACTATTCGACCGCCCAGGTAGCATTGCGAAAATTGGACGTGCGCCAACCGGGGGCGTGGAAAAAAGCGGTCGACGAGGCGGTCACGACATTCGGGGGGATCGATGTGATGATGAACGTCGCCGGCTACCTACGCCCCTGTTATATCGAAGCCGTAGAGCCCGTCGACGTTGACATGCACCTCGACGTCAACGTCAAAGGAGTGATGTTCGGAACCCAGGTGGCGGCGGCCCGGATGCTGGAGCAGGGCAGCGGCCATATCATCAATATCGGATCGTTGGCCTCGTTGAGTCCGGTGCCGGGATTGAGTCTGTACGCGGCGTCGAAATTCGCGGTGCGCGGTTTCTCGCTCTCCGTTGCCGAGGAGTTGCGCTCCGGCGGGGTCGATGTCTCGGTGGTGTTGTTGGACGCCGTGAAGACGCCGATGCTCGATTTGCAAGCGGGATGCGAGGAAGCAGCGCTGACCTTTTCGGGCCCTCGACCCTTGACCTTGGAGGAGGTCGAGGAGTTGATGGTCGAGGAAGTACTCCCGAAAAGGCCGCTGGAGGTCACGCTTCCCCGCAGCCGGGGGATGATGGCCAGGGTCGCCGGGGTGGCCCCGGAGGTCACCCGCCTTTTGGCGCCTTTATTGACTCGATTGGGGCGCCGGGCGCAGAAGAATTACGAAGAGGATTGAAGGCGAGGCTTCATTCTTCTTCGGCGGGCTCCATATACCAGTCGACACCGTCAGGGCGCTCGCCGGTGTATTGTCGGCGATCGTCGCGGTCGGTGTTGTCGAGAATGATCTCGTTCCACCCCGGTGAAAGATCGATGTTGATCTCACCGCTGGAACAGGTCGCTTCGGCGCTCACCGATGTCGTCGAATAATACCAGAAGACATAGATCTCCTCGCGGTCGGGGAAGGGACTTACGATGGAACGCGCCTCACCCTCGGTGAGCGTCGTCAACTCGATATGG
>SKPJ01000185.1 GCA_007119595.1 Myxococcales bacterium | reverse complement strand
TGAGATGACTATTTCGCGAAACCGCAGGCATATCCGGAGGTTATTCCAAGTGTTGAGCGGATAGTCAGATCGCGATTTCAGCCGGCCATTGCGAAATTCCGGGGTTTCCGGATGGGAACTAAGTAACCGAAGGGTAGCGCCTCCCCGAAATGCACTCAACTGCGCACAGTGGGGCGAACGCCCGCTCCGACTTTCACGACGTGCGCCTTCCTGGTACGGAGATCCGTTATCGCCTCAGCTCCAGCTATGGTATCTCCGGTTTCAGCTCCCAAAGCAATGCACGACACCTCAACATTCAACTGGCAATACGTGACCGACAACCCGATCGGAGCTAACGCCCTTCATGAATCCACTGAATCGATTTTCCGAACATATTTGGACCGTCTCCCATCCCCTGGCGGTGGCCGGTCTGCAACTGGGCGCGCGAGCTACTATCGTGCGTCTGCCCTCGGATCGGGTGATGATCATCAATCCCGTCCCCTTCGAAGAGCCAACAAAAGAGGCGATCGACGCGCTGGGCACCGTGGATACCATCGTGGCCCCCAATCTTTTGCATCATCTATTTTTCAACGACGCCTGTCGGCATTGGCCCGACGCCAGAGCGCTCACCGCTCCCGGACTGGAAGATAAAATTGAGCTCGTCGAACGGGCCGTTTCCATGGGGCATCGAGGATCGGTGGAAGACACCATTCACTGGCGACGTATCGAAGGGGCCCCAAAACTCGAGGAACATGTCTTCGTCGATCCACGTGACGAGGTACTGGTGATCAGTGATATCGCCTTTCACTTCGTCGATCATCCCCAGTGGATACTGCGCATGATGATGCGCTTAAACGGTGTCTACGGCCGGTTCGGCCCCAGCCGCATTCTGCGCCGCCTCATCGACGACGACGAGGCGTTTGGCCAGAGTCTCGACGATCTCTTTCAATGGCCCTGGGACGCCATCATCGTCGCCCACGGAGAAAACATCGACCGCGACGGACGCCGCCTTTTCGTGGAGGGTTTTGAGCGCTACCTATCCTCGGAAATCATCTACTCCCCGGAGATCCTCGATCGGTCTAACCTGCAGTAAGGAGTAGCGCTCGACCACTACCAGGTATCGGCCAAAAAATCCTCCAGCCCATCGACGGCCTCCTCGAGTTCCTCATCGGAGTCAGCGACGGGGGCTTCGAGCACATCGCCAATCGCTTCAAAGACGTCGGGAAGTCCCTCGAGCCGAAGCTCCATCGAAGACGTTCCGAGTCCCATGCCCATCCCCTCCTCGACGATGATCTCCAACAATTCGTCGCAGAGCTCTCGACTCCCGGCGCTCGATTGCTGCAATATCATCGACTCCTGACCCAGCTCCAACTCATCGACTACGTCGTGCAAAAAGGCGATCAAGTCCGAGCCGTACTCCCGAAATGCCTCGGCATCCATATCGGAGACCGTCGGTTCGATCGCCGCCTCTTCGGTCCACTCCTCGATCCGCCGATGCAGCAGATCCACTCCCATCGTCACGTTCATGCCACCGCCGTTTGCTCCAAATTGACTGTTGTTGCACGATTCCAATTCACCATCTTCGCAAAATAGCTTGACCCCTATCGTTGATCACATCTCAATGAGCCTGTCAATTTTCTCGATCCCAGTTGTGCCGAAATTCCCGTTCTACATAGTCTGTTCTACTCGTGAGTAATCTTGGCCACCACGAACTGAATCACCGCCGACGAAGGGACAAACGATCATGGTCTTTGGACTGCGCAAGAAGACAACTCTACCCGATCCCGATGAAGCACTCTCTGGACGCGATAAACCGCTGGAGGTATCCGACGAACATGCCGTCCTCGACGGCTCCATCAAGCCTCCCTTTCCAGACAACACGACGATGGCACTCTTTGCCATGGGCTGTTTTTGGGGCGCCGAAAGACTGTTCTGGAAACTCGACGGCATTTACTCCACCCACGTGGGATATGCCGCGGGATTTACTCCCAATCCCACCTATCGCGAGGTATGTTCGGGACAGACCGGCCACACCGAGGTGGTTCGCGTCGTCTTCGAGCCACAAAAACGCTCCTACGGTGAATTGCTGGAGCTCTTTTGGGAAAACCACGATCCCACACAGGGCATGCGCCAGGGAAATGACGTGGGCACCCAATATCGCTCCGGGATTTATGCCTATGGCGATGAGCAATTGCACGCCGCAAAGCGCTCCCAACAGGCCTATCAACGATGTTTGCAACAGGCGGGCTTGGGCGAGATCACCACCGAGATAAAAGAGGCGCCCCCCTTTTATTATGCCGAGACCCACCACCAGCAATACCTGGCCAAAAACCCCGGCGGATATTGCGGCATCGGTGGCACCGGCGTTTCCTGTCCCATCGGTGCTTTCGAGAAGGGATAATCAACGGGACAATAGGGTGTGCACAGCCCCAAGAAACACCAAAGGGCGCAGTGAGCACGGACGAATCGTCCGATCTCCACTGCGCCCTCGGGCGGTCTCGGGTCACGACACCCGAACTTCTCATTCCTTAATTCATCAGCACCGAGCCTAATTCATTGGATGCATTAAAAGTCTCATTGACCTTGAGACCCACTCCGCTGAGCGAGTAGACATACTCCTCACTGTCGGTTTCACCGCTCATCATGATGCTGCGGCGTACCCTAGAGTTCCAACGATGATAACCCGGGTCGTATTCACAATTATCTGGATCGGCGGCATTTTCTTGGCACCACTGCTCGGCGACCAGATCGGAGTGATCGACCCGGCCGATCTCCTCGATGCCATCAACGGTGGCGTCGAAGAGCATCAATCCCGAGAAGTGTTCCCCCTCTTCTCGCACGCTCACCGGCACACCGAGCACGCCGAGTCGTTCCTGATAGGTAAAGGCGTGATGGTTGCGCATCGCTTCACTGTGGGATGACCAACTTCCCGTGGAGATCACGTGGTGGTGAATGCGTTGCGGGTCGGTCATATCCGTGACATCGAAAACCTGCAGGTGCACACCACTCATCATGCCGTTTTCGTCGCCATCGAGACCGATGGCCAATAGGTGGTCCTCGTCGAGGGGATGCATATAACTGGAGTATCCGTCGATCTTGAGCTCGCCCAACACCTTCGGATCCGTGGGATCCGAGAGGTCGAAGGTATACAGGGGATCGACCATAAAGAAGGTCACCATATAGCCCCTGTCTCCCATAAAGCGGGCGGAGTAGATCTGCTCTGTGGGCGCCAGATTTCGAATCGAGCCCGTCTCCACCAACTCGCCGTCCTCGCGCTTCAAAATAATGAGGTGGTTGCCGCCGGAGTCCTCCGCATCCTCGGCCCACGGGCTGGTCTCCCACTGATTGTCCGTGGTTCCCACTCGCAGATGGCCTTTGTACTCGCTCATCGAAAATTGATTGAGAATCCAGCCATCGACGCGACCGCTGGCCAGATAGGCCGGCTGTCCGTCATTTTCCAGAGAGAATTTGTGGATATGCGATTCATTGTCTCGATCGCTTCCCCACCAACCCCACCAGGAGCGGCTACTCATCGTCACATATAGATTTTGTTTCGATGAATAGACCTCCCAACCACGAGCGATGAGCCCCGAGGTCTCCAGCGTGGCATCCTCGGCGAAGTCGAAGGAGGAAATATTGAGGATTCCCAATTCGGCGCTCACACCGGGAAGATACAGGCCTTCGCATTTATGCAACGCCGTCAGCAATTCCTCGTTGCCGTCGCCATCGACGATGCGCTGGCGCGGAAGCCAGTCTCCGGAGGGGATTTCATCGAGAGCGCTTCGCACGATGTCATAGAGCATCGGTCTGGCTTCCTCGCGCATCTCCTCCAATTCTTCCTCCGTCGATTCGTAATCGGGCTCCGGAAGAGCTTCGAACTCCTCCTCGTCCATAAATTGCCACAGATTCAGGTCGCGAAGACGGCTGTTGCTGACCAAAAACACCTTTCCATCGACCATCCGTCCGTTGACGTAATCACCCTCGAGTTCCAATTTTCGATAGGCCTGTGGGGCGCTGCGATCGCTGACGTCGATCAAGGTTGCGCGGGTACCGCGAAACTGAGCCACCGATTCCGTTTCTTCCGTCCCTCCGTCGGGTGTCGGAGCGTAGTAACTGCGATTGTTCATGCGGCTAAAGACGACGACCTCATCGCCCTTAAGAAAAAGCGAGGTCGGACGAACACCCTGGGGAAATTCATATTGTCCGACGAGTTCCATCTCATCGGCGGGCCAGCTCTTTACGATCTGCAGCGATCCACCGGCGATGGCGTAGATATAATTGCCGTCGGTTTTGACGATATCCGGCTCATCGACCCCCTCTTCCTGCACATTGGTGTCCGTGAACTCCGAGGGACTGGCCGACGCATCATCGCTGCGGCCACCGCCGCCGTCGGAAGCGTCTTCGGCGGGGGCGGCATCCATATCGGCCGTTTCGGCGCCATTCATCCCCATATCATCGTAATAATAGCCGCTGTAAAGCGACTCGAGTGCCGACTCGGTGAGGGATTCGGCCATATAATCGCGCACGTCGTCGCAACTTCCCGCCGGACTCAGGGCGTATTCTGCAACGCGCGGCTCATCGTCTTCTCCGCAGCCGGCGGCCATCACCAGGGCACAACCCAGGGCCACCGCCAGCCAACGGCGCCATCTCTTCGTCTCAGTTTTTTTTGTGTGGTTCATCTCGATCCTCAAATATCTGGGGGGTTCAATTAGCAACCAATCCGCTGATCGCCTTGTCTGGCCTATATATAAGAGCTGCTAACCTCAGCGGTGCCTCTCACTCGACAGAACTCAAGTGCAAGTTGGGTGCCAGCATCCTCTCCCCACTGGATTATCCTGTGTTTTCTCTCTCCAATTCGTGAATCCGGTACCCCATCGGTTCCGACAGAAAGAGCGTTTCCGGATGCTCTCAAGTCAGTGCCCAAAAAAAGGGCTATTCGCAGTGGTCGTCGTCGGCTTCGCGGGGCTCCCAGATGGCCTCGAAGAGAGAGGCCGCCTCCTCGCAGGTGACGTTCCCGTCGCCATCGGCGTCGGCGTTCACAGAACCACCGAGTCCATCGACGCGGACCATTCGGAAAAAGCTGTGGTCGTCGTTGGATTCGACGTCCGGCGCCAATTCGCACAAACTGGAAGTGCCGCCGTACACCTCGATATCGGTGATCGTCGTACTGGTTCCCCGAATATCGTTGGGGCTCTCCAGCGTGCCGAAGTAGCGCACCACCTGGCGCTGTCCCATAAAGCGATCACAGCCCATCCCCTCCAATTCGAGACTTACCCCCGGATTGCCATCTCCATCGCCATCGATCACCCGTTCGTCCTCCGGATCGACGGGCACGGCATCACGGATCGGGTCATCGAGGGCGAGTCCCCACAACCCGACCTCCGTCGACGACGAATACGTGCTGCCCTCGACCAGACTGCTCATCAACGCCCAATCGATGTGGGGAAACTCAATCGACTCCAGCACATCCGATGACGCGATGGGACGAAGCCCCAATATGGGGCTCATCTGGAGTTCACAGATCCTTTTTTCCTCTCGAAGCCCGGCTCCTTCCTCGGTGATATCGACGAGATAATAGGCCGTCGTCACCTGTTCCTGGCCCAATACACAACTGCTGGCGACATGGATCTTAAGCCACGTACCGGCCATGGTCCCGGCGCCAGACCCCTGCCCCAACTCCTGGGCCGGAGGTTGTGAAGAATTCCCCGAAGCGGCGCCGATCTCCTGATCATCAAACACCGATTCACCGGCCTCCAGCCCGCAACCGACAACAAGCCACGTCACGGCGGCCATCACAAATATTGTCACCCGGCCCGTCATCTGGCTTTCACCTTCGAATCTCATCGCTCGCTTCCTCAAACGCTTCGTCATCTAATATCGCAACTCGATACCCACCGCGCCGAGCCATCCCCCGGAGACGAAGCCGGGGAATCCG
>SKPJ01000578.1 GCA_007119595.1 Myxococcales bacterium | reverse complement strand
CCGTCGGAGATGGTATCGGCGTCAGGCTCTCCCTGCCATTGTTCCAATAACCCGTGTGGAAAGACGCCCAACTCCGATCCCCGGCGGTCGACGTTGGCGGAGATGGTCAGTGATTCAACAATGCGTCCGGAATCACTGCCGTCATCATCGGCGAAGAAGGTGTAGATGCCCGGGATATGCGGCTCAAAGCTGACTTCACCGTCGCCCGGCTCCAGCACGATGCGCCGACCGTCGGGAGAGTGAATGATGGCCCGATCGCTGACCAGATCACCGACGTCGAGGCGGACCGACTGGCCGACATAATAGATATCGTCGGTCTCGGAGGTGGCTCGCCGGGCCAGATAGAGCAGCGATCGGTGCATTAAGGGGAGATAGGCCGATCGGACTGGAAAATCAGTCCAATCGCGGTCGATGGAGGTGGTGAAGAGCAATACCCGACCCTGGCCAACGCGCCGTTCCAGCAGCGCCGGGGCGTTGTCCTGATAGGAAACGATCAATTCCGAGTCGCGGTCCGACGGCGCCGGATCGAGAAGCATATAGCTGTACACCGATACACTCTGAAGTGCACCGGAGCCCGGGACGTCGAAGGAGCGAAAGATGGGATGCTGGCGCTGGGGATGGCCGAGCCGCGTCGTTTTGACTGGAGCGTCCGGGTCGTCGCGATCGGCGAGGCGCTTCTCACCGCGTAGGGGGCGGGGGAGCAGATCGCCGAATTGTTGATTATATGCCTCTTCGTCGATCTGATCGCCCATGGAGATAAACAATCCTCCACCTCGTTCCACGTAGCGCTTTAGGCGTGAGGCGTCGTCGCCGGATAAGCGGGATACGTTGGCGAGGACGATGGCGTCAAAGTCGTCCAGATCACGTCGATCAAGTCCGCTGGGCGTGGTCACCGAAGGTGAAATGGCGGCCCCGGAGTCGCTCGTGGGCTCCAGCGCCCGCGTCAAAAAGAAGAGCTCGTCGTCATGTGGAATACTGCTGGGGCTTCCGTTGACCAGCAGGGTGCGAATCCGATGTTGAGGATGGAGGGCGAAGTGCCACCGATTATCGGGCTCCACGCCGCCGACATCGACCAACTCGGCGACGCCGTGGATCAATCTCTCCTCCTCGATGGTGTGATCGAAGGAATGGGCCATCGACTCGCCGGCTCCGACATCGACGGTGGCGGCCGCCACCACCGTATCATCGAGGCGAAGTTGCAGACGGAGTTCGCTCAAATCGCGATCGCCGAAGTTCTCGATGGACACTGTGATGCGCCAACGACCATCACGGGCCGCACTCCGTTGTTCGTAATCGACGGCCGTAATCGCCACATTATCGACCGCTTCATCACTGGATCGAACGGAGAGATACTCCACCGGACTGTCCAGCGTCAGTTCGCGATGAGCGTCCACCGAAGAATCTGTGTTGCTGCCGATGACGACGATGCGTTGATTGGGAAGTTCGGAGCCGGCGATGAGGCGATCGGCGCGAAGCAGTGCATCGGCGAGATCGCCACGCTGATAACTTCGCTCCAACTCATCGACCCCGTCGCGCAAGTCACGGTGTTCGGAGGTCAACGCACCGACAATGGGTTCTGTTTCAGCGGTGCTCAACAGCGCCCCTTCGTCCCAGGGGCGAAGGCCGCGAATTTCGTCATCGACCATGTCCAGCGCGCTCTCCCACCAGTCATCGTGCTCCATGGCAAAGCCGTTCTCGACGACGTAGACCACGGCTGTCGGCAGGCGTTCATCGGCTGTGATGCCTCGGCTGCTCAGTACGTAGGGCTTGGCCAGTGCGATGACCAAAACCGCAATCGCCAACACCCGAAGAGCGAGCAATAGCCATTGGCGAACCTTGACACTTCGCGCCACCCGCTCATTCGACTCTCGCAATAAGCGCAGCGCCGGAAAGGGCCTTCGCTTCGCCTTGTTGCGATTGATGAGGTGAATGATCAGCGGCAGCGCCGCCGCCAAGAGTGCAGCCAGAAAAAGGGGTTGTATAAAACTCATGTACGCCCCCTTAAAAACCTCTGGCACACCTCTTCGATGGGGGTCGCCGTGGTGGTCCGAAGATAACCGATATCGGCCTTCTTGCAGGTACGCTCCAGCTCTTCGCAATGGGCTCTTATCGCTTGCTGGTAGCGAAGCCGAATATCGTCGGGCTCTACGAGGAGCTCACCGTCGTCTTCCATCCCCTCGAAGATCGTCAATCCCTCGTAGGGGAGCGACAGTTCATCTTCGTCGAGAACGTGAAAGAGGGCCACATCCAGTCGGCGGCTGCGCAATACCCGGAGCAGCTTGGCGGTCTGTTCCCCGGCATCCAAAAAGTCACTGAAGATCATGACCAGGCTTCGCCGACGGGCGTGCTTTGCGATCCGCTGTAGCGATTCATCGAGGGCTGTAGATCCGGCGGCATCGAGATCTTGGAGCAGATAAAAGACGTCGTCGAGATGACTGGTGCGGGCTGCCGCGGGCAAAAAACGACCGGTGGTATCGGCAAATCCCATGGCTCCAATGGCGTCGCCCTGGCGCACCAGCAAATAGGCCAGGGTGGCGCTGACGTAGGCCGCGTATTCCAATTTGGAAAAGGGTGCGGTTTCTCCCTGAAACCCCATCGAGCCCGAGGCGTCGACGATGGCGTAAGCCTCGAGATTTGTCTCGTCCTCGAATTTTTTGACGTAAAATTTGTCGGTCTTCCCAAAAACCGTCCAGTCGATATGGCGAACCTCATGGCCCGGCGTGTATTCGATATACTCCGAGAATTCCACGGAGCCACCGTGGTGCGGTGAACGGTGAAGACCGGCAATGACCCCTTCGGCAAGCCGTCGGGCGCAGAGCTTCATATTCTCCAGGCGCTGGAGAACAGCGGGATCGAGATAGGACTGGCGTAGCGTGTCTGCCATGCAAAATGTCGTCGGCGGAGAAAACGAGTGAGTGCTCAGTCGCCGAGGAGCCTGTCGATGATATCATCGGTGCTGATTCCCTCGGCTTCGGCTTGGAAATTGGTCAAAATGCGGTGGCGCAATACGGGATATAATAGGGCGTCGATATCCTCTCGGGCCACCGTCAATCGTCCGTCGAGCAACGCCTTTGCCTTGCCGCCGAGGATCAGTGACTGACCGGCACGGGGGCCGGCACCCCAGTTGAGAAATTCCGTGATATAATCCGGTGCTGCCGCCGAGTTCGGGCGGGTCTTTCGCACCAATTCGACGGCATATTTGACCACGTCGTCGCTGACCGGAACCTTCAGCACGATCTCCTGCAGATCGAGAATCGTCTGGGGGTCGAGAATTTTGTCGACCTCCGGAGTCTTGGCCGTCGTCGTATTCTTGACGATCAATAGCTCGTCATCATGCTCCGGGTAATCCACCTCCAGGTGAAACATAAATCGGTCGAGCTGTGCTTCCGGAAGGGGATAGGTCCCCTCCTGTTCGATCGGATTCTGGGTCGCAAAGACGAGAAATGGAAGGTCCAGCTCGTAGGTCGTGCCCCCGGCCGAGACGTGGTACTCCGCCATCGATTGCAGGAGGGCGGCCTGGGTCTTCGGTGGCGTTCGGTTGATCTCGTCAGCGAGCAATAAATTCGTGAAAACCGGACCTTCCATGAACTTGAAATGCCGCTTCCCGGTGACCGAATCTTCCTCGAGAATATCGGTTCCCGTAATGTCGGCCGGCATCAGGTCGGGCGTAAACTGGATGCGGTTGAAATCCAGATTCAGGATTTCGGAGAGCGTCGAGATCAAATAGGTCTTTGCCAGGCCGGGAACTCCCATCAGCAAGGAATGGCCCTGGGCAAAGATCGCCACCAACAGGTGTTCGATTAGCTCGTCCTGTCCGTAGATGCGTTTTCGCACCTGTTTTACGATGGCATCGCGGGCATCGGAGAGCTGCTCGATGGCTTCCATTTCGTCTTCGAGGACGTCTTCGTTATTCAGTGGTTCTTCGGTGGTGACGTCGGTGGCCATGGATCCTCGTCGGCTGGTTACGGCGGTCGCGATTGATGGTGAGGGGCGCTACACTACGGTGGAGTTTCTCCCTCAGACAGCGGTACAACACAAAGTGAGCACCAATTCCTTCCCGACACACATAACGTGAAACGATGGGAGCGCAAAGCCAATCCCGATCATATCGACGGTCACAACGTCGAGATAAGCGCAGGAGACGCACAAATGCTCGATTTGATGAGAAGTCGTTTTGGTGGTCGTTGGGACGGACAACCCCCCGAAATTCATGGGTTGATCGAGACGGCGGGGAAAAAATTAAAGGTGGAATTGATGCTCGTGGAGGCCACCGGGCAGTGGCAAACCTGCGTCTTCGAAGACGGCGAGTGCATCAGTATCGACAGCGGCGAGCAGCCCGTCGAGGTCACCGCCCGGGCCCTGGCAGCCTGCTTTTCATAGACTATTCCCGGTCGTCAATAACTCATCGATGACGTGCACACACAACCGTCCTCCGACGTCCAACCCTGAATATGGGCTTCGAATTCATCTTTGACGCTGGCATCGCTTCCGGCTCCGGCATGGGTATGTTCGGTGCCCGTCGGACAGGAGCAAACATCGCGCTCAAAACAAGCTGCACCTTCTAAAATATCGCCGTCTACGTCAGAGAGTTCATAACCGTATTCGTCGAGATCGGAGAAGGGACCGGTACCCGCTCGCCAATGCTCCCAACTCTCCTGGATATTATTGACTTTTCCATCGCAGCTATTGTCGAGCCCATCACAGAGTTCGGGCATCGGGCGCAATATCGACTCCTCACAGACAGCCACACCCGTCCCATCACAGAAGACCGAGCCGCCGTCGCACCGGCTCGTCTCTGTTCCAGGTTCGACACCGTCGGGGCAGTCCACGATCAATTCGCCCGGATCGTCGGGATCGATCGCACTGCCGGGATAAAAGGTTACATCGCATTCTTCGGTGCAAGGTTCTCCTCCGAACTCGGGCGGACAATTGAATGGACAGGATTTGCATTCGCCACGACAGACGCCGTCGTAACATCGATCGTCACCGCTACAATCGGAGGTGTTGCTACAGGGCTGTTCGTCTTCCAATAGGCATCGATTTCGCACACATACTCCCGGGGTCGCCGGCAACAACGGCAAATCGATCCCCGGACAATCACTATCGGGAAGCGGTATCGATGTGTCATTACTACAGGCTTGATATACACCCTCCTCTCGACACACACTGTTGATGCACTCATAACCGGAAGTGCAATCACCGTCGGTGACGCAGATGTCATCGTTGCTTACGCATTCACCGGCCATACACGTGTTCTGGCTCGGAGGGGGGCATTGGCCCGGTGGAAAGGTCGCCTCCATATTACATTTGTAGGTATGGTTACTTTGACACTCGCGAATACCTGCGGGGCACCCGGGGGGGACGTCATTGCCGGAGGGGATCAAGCACCAATCTCCCTCGTAGGTATCGTAGCAATTGCACGTAAGCTGGGTGTGAACGGTGGACACTTCTTCACTCTGGATCATCCCACAACACTCGCCCAACAACTCGACCTCGTCTCTGCTGCTACTGGCGAACTGCCAGCCGCCGTCGCAATAGGGATCGCTGATGGTATCGTTTTCCGAGACGTGATGAATTTGGTGAAGATTATAGTCGGCATCGCTCGCTCCCTCGGGTTGCAAACGGATGCGGAAAGCATCGGGGTCGTCGGGAATTTCGTCGGGATCGAAGTGCGATGTATCCACCGGATAGGTGCAAGCGATGGACAGAGAGATATCCGATAATATCTCCGTGAATTCATCCACATTGCCGGCAGACGGACTGCCAAAACAGGGGCCGGGCACGTCGTTGTGATTATTGTAGTCACAAGGGTCTACACCGATCCCCTGCGAACAATCTTCGTCGGCATCGGGACCACAACATCCCGTTCCCAACGCCGCGGCCAACAGGCTATTATATTCTTTATCCGTAGCACCGCCGAGACCCACCGCAAAGTGCTGTTGGCCAT
>SKPJ01000520.1 GCA_007119595.1 Myxococcales bacterium | reverse complement strand
CGGCGATATCTCCGGTTCCATCCGGCGAGTCATCGTCGATAATCAGTAGATTGGCAGTGGGTTCGACGTCCAAAACGGCGTCCACAAAGCGCTCGATATTGCCCGCTTCGTCGTAGGTGGGCACACAGATCAGAGTGGAGGGCATTTTGGCGATGGGGGTGGGAGGAAAAGAGTGCTGCTCAGTCGACGCCTAGATCTTTGCGGGTCAAGTCGAGCTTTTTGAGGATATACTCCACGCTCTTTCGGTGGACCCCGGCGATGCGAGCCGCTTTGGAGACGTTGCCGCCGGTTCGCTCCAGCAGTCGACTCCAATACTCCTTTTCGAATTCCTCGACCAGCCGGTTTTTGGCGTCCTTAAAGGGAATATTCTCCTCCAGGGCCGTATCCACCAGAGGCAGGGTCGAATCCTCCAATGCTTCCGGAGCACTCGCCGATGCCGGCTCGTCGGGTGTCAAAAACCGGGTCTCGATATTGTCGCCTTGTGTCAGCAGGACGGCGCGGTCGATGAAGTTTTTGAGCTCTCGAACATTGCCCGGCCAGCGGTGGCGCTTCAACTTCTCCATCGTCTTGTACGATACATCGATATCGTCGCGACCGGTGCGCTCGTTGGCGGCGCTCAAAAAATGCTCCACCAGAAGTGGGATATCCTCTGGACGGTTTCGAAGCGGCGGCAATTGAACGCGGATGACGGCGAATCGATAGTACAGATCTTCGCGAAAATTTTGCTCCCGCACCTCGTGAAGAAGATTGCGGTTGGTGGCGGCGATGATGCGCACGTCGGTGTCGATGGTCTGGTTGCTGCCCACCGGTTTGATCTGACCCTTTTCCAGGGCTCGGAGCAATTTGGGCTGCAGTTCGCCGGATAGTTCGCCGAGCTCGTCGAGGAAAAGGGTTCCGCCCCGGGCGGATTCGAATGCTCCCTTTCGGGAGCCCGTGGCGCCGGTAAAGGCCCCTTTGACGTGGCCGAATAACTCGGATTCGATCAGATCCGAGGGAATCGCCGAGCAATCCAGGACCACCAGGGGTCCGTCGCTTCGGTCGCTGTGTTCGTGGATCGCCTCGGCGGCCAATTCCTTTCCTGTTCCCGACTCTCCCTCGATGAGTACCGTGGCATCCGTCGGGGATACCCGCTCCAAAATGGCGAAGATCTCGCGCATCTCGCGGCTCTTTCCGAGCAGGTTGCCAAAACGCTCCCGGCCCGAGAAATGAACCTCCGTTTTCTCATCGGTCAGCTCAAAGCGAACGGTGGTATTGCCGAGCTGAAGCTCTGTTTTGTCCTCGAGAAAGGCCTCGCGAACCCGGATGCCGTTGATGAAGATCCCGTTTTTGGAGTCCTGATCCTTCAACAGATACCCGGAGGCGTCGACGTCGATGGTGGCGTGGACCCGACTCACCGCCGGGTCTTCCAACATCAGGGTGTTGTCCGGCGAACTGCCGATGGAGGCCACAGCGGATTCACAGGTGACCACGCGTCCCTCTTGGCCCTCGTCGTCGACGATGCGAAGGCGGTATTGTTGGAGTTCGAGCTGTTCATCGCCGCCCTCCAAAAAGATCGTGCGGGTGACGTCACTCATGAGGCCCTCATGGATTGAGATTCACAGACTGTAACAGGCCCCACCATAGCGTTGCGGCGAAGGGCGAACAAGGTCGGCATACGACCAAAATGGGGCACTGAATGCGGGCCGCCCTCACCGTGCCCTTGCGGTAACGGACATGGGGCCGTGGGTAGATAGAACCAACGGTAGCCTCAATCGGGCTCCCAGACGGTGAGTACTTTGCAGTTTGATCCGGCCTCGATTTCGACCTCGAAAGATTCCTCGCGTTCGCTTTCGGGATGGCGCACCGTGATGGTGTTGGTACCGGCCACCAGGGAGTGATTCTGGAGCGCCATATGGCGGCCATCCAGCCACTCTCCGTTGATGGCAATTTTGTTGTGGGCGGGATAAACGGCGCGAAAGTCGAGACAACCCCGGGGACGTTCTACGAGCTGGATTTCGAGGCGATCTCCGTTGATCTCACTGGCCGTGGTCGTGGTAGCGTAGGACTCGAAGCCATCGAGATGGGCTTCCACAGTGGTTCGCCGCTGTCGATGTAATTCCACGCTCACCGGTGCTGTGCCCACTGTGCTGTCATCGACGACGATCTCGGCGCCGTCGGGGACGGTGTCGATGCGAATTGTGGAATAGCGCGCCGGTCCCGGAGTATTCTGTGGCGGCACTGCTTCGTCGGGATGTCTACGGGCTTCGGCTCGCAGCTCGTCTTGCTCGTCCTGCTCCTCGTCGGTGGGGTCACATTGCAAATCGAAGTGGATTTCGTCGCGCTGGTGTCCGTAGGACAGGGTATAAAATGTGGTGGTACAATCGGGGGCCCGGGTCGATAAATTGATCACCTCGTCTGGGCGAAGTTCGATGGTATGGGGCGATGTGCCGAGGTCTTCACCGTCGGCGAGTAGGGTTGCCGATTCGGGCTCGGTGGTCACCACGAATTCACGGGGCGGTTCGACGGCTGGCCGTAGTTGAATGTCATCTTCATCGAGGATGACCTCTTCGCCGGCCTCGATTTTGACTCGAACTGGCCAGGGATGGTGGTCCTCCAGGGTGAGCTCGACGAGGTAGTTGCCCGGTTCGAGCTCCAACCGCTCCGGTGTTCGCTGCCCGATCAATTGCTCGCCGTCGAGGTGAATCTGGGCCCCTTCGGGCTCCGATGCGAGCGTCAAAACACCGGGATGAGTCGGTCGAAGGGCGAAAATCGCAAAGATGATCCCGGCGCCGACCAAGAGGGTCCCGATGACGGTGAACCGGCGCTGTCGAAGTTGGGAGAGCCGGACGTGCTCCTCGGGGGCGACTGCCGGGGAGGTAGAGAGCCCCTGGGCATCGGCACCGGTGGTCGGATGTGTTTCGCCGGTCGTCGGCTGTTGTTCGCCGCCCTGGGGATGCGTTATCGGCGTGTGGGACACGGGGGAGGCATCATTGCCGTTGACGCCACTTTCGTTGTCCGCGGCAGAAGGCATCGGGCGCGGTGGAGTCGTCGACATCGTTCGCGTGTGACCGCCATCGGCCGAAGCCGCGGTGACGGCATACCCCAACGGGCCGCTCGATGGATGCGACGGCGTCGCCGGTTCTTCCCCGAGGCGAGCCAACTCCAATTCCAGAGCCTCGTCGACGTTGGCTGGTTTTCGCGGTGTCTTGGTCGTGGCATCAGCAGCGGCTTCGTCGGCGAATACATCGCTCAATGCTCCCACCAGCCGCTGGCTGGTGACGGTGTGGCCGAGCCGGTAGATCTCGTGTTGGAGATCGACGAAGAGATCATCGATCGACTCGTAGCGGTCCTCCGGCTGGGGTGCCATTGCCCGGCTGACGATCTCGTCGACCTCGTCGGGGATTGCCGGCCGCAATACTCCCGGTGGGTCGGTCTCGCATTGGCGGACCAACTCCAGACTCTCCAGGTCGGTGCGACCCTCGAAGGGGCGGGTCAGAGTCAACATCTCGTACAACAGCACACCGGTGCTGAAGATATCGCTTCGGGCGTCCAGGGGCTGTCCCCGCGCCTGCTCGGGGCTCATATAGCAACACTTTCCCTGGATGCGTCCGCTCGCCGTCTTGGCCACCTTGCCGGCGGCCCGGGCGATGCCGAAGTCGATGATCTTGACCTCGCCTTCCCGGGAGATGAGCACATTGGAAGGACTCACATCGCGATGAACGATATGCAGGGGATTGCCGTCGGCGTCGACTTTGCGGTGCGCATAACCGAGGCCCTTGCAGACCTCACAGGCGACGTAGAGGGCCAATTCAACGGGAAGTTGTTCGTTCCGGCCGGCGAGGCGCTTTAAGATCGCCCGCAGATCGAGGCCCGGGACGTACTCCATGGCGATGAAATACTCTCCGTCTTCTTCGCCCATATCAAAGACGGGGACGATATTTCCGTGGGTCAACTGGACGACGATCCGCCCCTCGTCCAAAAATTTGGTGACGAATTCTTCCTCTTCGGCAAGATGGGGCAGGATGGTCTTGATGATCACCGATTTTTCAAACCCGCCGGCTCCACGGGTACGCGCAAGATAAATCTCACCCATGCCGCCGGTGGCGAGGCGGCGACGCAATTCATAGCGACCGAGTTTTCGTTCCGTATCGGACATGAGCGAAACGATCGAAGCAGATGGTCGACGATGCGAAGAGAGACGACTTGTGTATACTCCAACCAGCGGCGGGAGTCGACGCCGTTACTCATCTACACCAAGGTTGACGAAAAAGGGCTGTATGTCGATGGAGAACCAACGGATCGAAAAGTCGCAACCCACTGAGCCACCGCTGATGGCTCGGTTATTATCCCGAGCCATGCGCACCAAGCCATTGTTTCAGACTGCATTGTGGACGCAAATGCCGCTGCTGGCCATGATCAGTCCCCGGGTCACCGATCTTGACGCTCGCCATTGCGCGGTTGAAATTCCATTCACCTGGCGCAACCGCAATATTTTCGGAACGATGTATTTTGCGGCGACCATGATGGCCGCCGAGGCCACCACCGGCGGGTTGGTCTTTTTTCACCAGGCGGCGCGGCCCGACAAAAGCTCGTTTATCGTGCGCGGCATCTCCGCTGATTTCGTCGACAAGGCACAATCATCGGTGCGCTTTGAGTGTCGGCAGGGAGATGTGATCGCCGAAGCCTTTGACGAGGCCTCGCGCAGCGACCAACGGGTCGAGCGGACCCTCGAGGTCGTCGGATGGCGAGAGGACGGTACCGAGATCGCCCGGGTCAACGTCGATTGGTCGTGGCGCGGAAGATAGCAAATGGCACAGAGAGACGATATGGCGACAATGCTTGGCCTTTCCCAGTGGTCATCCGGCATTTCATTGACCTGGGCGCTATTGTCATTGGCGGTGGGAGGGTTGATCCTGGCCGTCATTGCCGTTCGATTATGGGGCGATCACCGCAAGCAAACGGCGAAACAGAAGCAGCCCCTTGAGCCCGGCGATGAGGAGATCTCAGATACGTCGCCGCCCTAACTAATAATTAAGGGCGTACGAGCAATGAGGATGACTGAAAGGTCCAGAGAATAGGTGTTCGAGAATATGAATCACATATCAAATAGTGCGGTCGGAATGAGATGGGGATGCTTCTTTTCGGTGGGCCTTGCCGGGTTATTATGCGCGACCACGGCGATCGCTCAGGAAGGGCCGGAGACATCGGCCATTGAGGCCACGGAACTCGAGCACTCGGAGATCGTCGAAGAAGAGGAGAGCAATCATCCGGCTCTTGAGCGGTCCATCGGGGCGATACTGGCAAACGGCGAGCTCCAGCGCACGACCATCGGCATTCACGTCGAGGATCTGGCCAGCGGCGAGGTGTTGTACACCCACGGTGCCGATCGGCTGATGAACCCCGCGAGCAACGTAAAATTGGTGACCGCGGCGGCGGCCTTACACAAGCTGGGACCGAACCACACCTTTTCTACCGAACTTTCGACAGAGCAAAATAGCGGCGGTCGCATTGGTGATCTCTACGTCAAAGGAGAGGGCGAGGCATTTTTGCTCTTCAAAGATGTGTTGAGTTGGGCCGCCGATCTGAAATTGCAGGGAATCGAGGCCATCGATGGCGACCTCGTGATCGACGACACGGCCTTCGACGGGGGTTATTTGCCCCCGGCTTTTGATATGCGCGATGCCGATGCCTCCTATCGATCGCCGATCGGGGCGGTATCGGTCAATTTCAATGCCGTGGCCATCCGAGTAGAGCCCGCCGACCAGATAGGTCACCGGCCCTCCGTCCGGATCACTCCTCCCAACGACTATATCGAGGTCGAAAACAGAGCGAGTACGGTGACCGGTTCCCTGCCACGCATCGGCGTGTCCGCCGTACCCGACGACGAGCGTACGCGGGTGATCGTCAGCGGGACCATCGGTACGGGAAGTGATTCCGTCACCCAACGAAAGCGCATCGAGCACCCTCCGGCCTTTGCCGG
>SKPJ01000436.1 GCA_007119595.1 Myxococcales bacterium | reverse complement strand
TTGAGACCGAAGTCACGTACCGACATTTTCAGGCCGTTGGCCTTGTGGGCGGCATGTTCGGGACCAGTCAGACCGTCGGGGGCCGTGAGGGATGGTATGTAACTTACGTACGGAGCTTTCACCTAATTCGACAAATCGACTCGAATCCGGCGGTCCCGTAGATATGAAATATTCTCCCTCACATCACCCATCGGGCTCTCCTGTCGACAACGCGCCAGGTGACGCCCGCCGTGGTTGCCGTTTTCTCGGCGGCGACGAAGGGGGAGCGGTTCTGGTGGTGTGTCTGGCGGGAATTTTGATCATCCTCTTATTGGCCATGATGACCTACGACGCCGGGATGGCCACCCGCGACAAAACCCGGGTGCAGGGCGCCGCCGATTTCGCCGCCTTATCGCAGGCATCCGTCAAAGCGCGGTCGATGAATATGATCGCCTACTCCAATATCTCAAAGCGCTCGATCTGGGCCATCCACAGTCTCTATCCGGCCCATATAAGGGCCTATCGCGATTGGCTCATCCCCAGACTGAACGCTCTCGATGAGTGCGTACACGACGGTGATAAGTGGGACACTGCAGAAGATCGGGTAGACGACGACGCCTTGGGCGCGGCTCGCGAAGACTTTGATAGGTGCCTGGATTTGCTCGCGAATGTCAATATATATGAAGATGCTACCGGAGGTAATTTCCTAAACTTCTCTGGAGAAGATCATTCCGATACCGCTCCCAGCCAGTTGGGCGAACCGATACTTCCCGTCGAGGAAAGTCTCTCCCTTGAATACTACGCCCGCGACCTTCACGCCATCGACAATTACCAGCGCTTTATCATCGGTTCCACCCCCTGGTGGGCCTGGGTCGAGAAATTGCTCACCGGCATCCGTAATGGCGCAACGCTCACTGCCAGCTATCCCGGCCCCCCGATCTCGGGGGTGGCTACCACCCCTGGATTCGACGACTTCAGCGATCTGATTCCACTGACCAATAATACCGATCTGGCTACCATCAACGTCGCAAATCTCGACGAAGATCAACTCCCTGTGACTCCGGCGACGGATCCCGTAGATCAGATGGAAAACCATATTCACAGTGCCATCTCGGCGGAACTGGGGGGCATCGACCAATGGGAAAATATTCGGAATAAGCAGGGAAACGTCGACGACCCATTCGTTCTGGAGCATCTGGCCAATAATTCGCGCATGGTGTCGCAATCGTCCGGACTCTATCGCGACGTCGGTGATCTCAACGCCGCGGTCCCCCCTACCTGCGCGGGCGACGACCCCGACGCAAACTGCGCTTGGTATCCCAGCGACAAGAAGAATCTTGTCTGGGCAGAGGCTCCCGTCGAAAAATTCTTGGATTACGGTCTTGCCTATAGCGCGGAAGCCTTCGAGCTCTATTCTCCCTCCCAAGCTGCCCAGCCATGGATCATGGACAATTACAGTCCTTCGGGGTGGTTGCTCGCCTCCTCCAATCTGGTGATCAGCTATCTCGCCGATCACGAATTTCTGCGCGGTGACGTGGGCAGAGAGAAATTCGATTTTGCCGGTACGGATCCGATGATCGACGGTAATTTTTTCGAGGATAGTGCCAGTATGGATGTCCAGGTGCGCCAGAGCAATATGTATGGCGCCGTCGGCTATTGGGGAATGGCTCGCGGTGAGATGGCATTTGGCGATGGAGACCAACCCGATATGTGGCATCCGTCGTGGGCCGCCAAATTACGACCTGTCTCATTGCCCGGGGAACTTCGCGGCCGGGTGGATATGGGGCGAATGTATCACCATATCTTACCTCATATACGCCTGGCACAGCAGTTGGGGCTGACCGACCTCGATGATATCGAAACCGGTGATCATGCCCGCGATTTTGCCCGCATGGACTGGATCATGCGCTCCTATAGTGATTCTACTATCGAAGGGGTCGCCAAATGACTTCCCCTGACCGAGAGCCCACTTCCGCAGCGCACCAACCGTGCTTCAACAGCTCCAACCCCTGTGCCGCCGCCCTCCATCATTGTCAGGACGGTACTTCGTTGACTGAATTCGTGATTACCTTGCCTATTTTTCTCATGCTGATGTCTGGACTTTTGACCTTTACGGATGTCCTGATCAGTGTGACCGCTGTCGAGATCAAGGCCTATCAATCCACCATGAACGCCGCCGTGGAGATGAAACATACCGACGAGGTGGCGAGCCCCAGTCATCATGAGGATCTGAATCACTATCTTCAGATTAATCGGGCCGCCTCCCACGCGAGTTCAGAATTTCAACCTCCCAGTACCTTTCCCGCCGTCGAGCCGACGGCCCGCTCCGGTTTTAACAGTCGATACCGAGAACACGTCGTCGCCTCCGGCCACACCGCGCTGATCGATACGGCGACCAGCACCAATCGGATGATTCATGCTCAGTTCAGCGGTCCTTCTCCTGATTTGAGTCCACTTTTTTCCACGGGAGTTATCGGTGGGACTCAGGCCCATCAAGGGTTGTCTGGGCCCTTCTCCCATCACGCATTGGCCGGTGATCTGTTGAATTTGGATCATGCTCAGCTAGGACACCTGGGGGGGATTACTGGACTTGATCACTCCCGGTTCTTCTTTCAGGAACTGATGAATCTGACGGAAGCGTCATTCGGCAACAATGCCAGTCTCCACGCCACCGCCCTCGGCTCTCGATATGGCGTCTTGAACCGTAGTCATTCCCACGATATCGAACACGAGTATATGAATTTCGAGGTCGATTTTACGTACGCCTCGTACTTTTCCACAGGTGTTCCCATGCATTTTGCGCATGAAACCCATTCGCCAGCACTGAGATCGACACGGTCCACTTATTTGAGTCGAATCATGCTCGAGAGTCACCAGGTGTTCGGCGGTTGCCCGATGTATCGTGATATCTTGCGGGTTGGATCGATGATAGATGAGGATGGTAACCTGATAGTTCCCAATCGCGATATTCATCCGTGCCATGGTGGCGTGCTTCCAGCGCAGGACATTTTCGATCCTCTCCCCGATGATGCAGCACTCTTCGGACCGCGGCTTCAATATTGATCCTTTCAAGTCTGAGACGATGAAAAGACAACGCCACAAATCCAAACCACGGCAAGCCAACGGATTTTCCTCGTGGTCGATCGCCTTGCTGAAAATTGGCTGTGCGGCGGTTGTGATCTGTCTGATTGGTTTTTCGATCGCGGTTTTTGAAAAGGATGGAACCGTCGCCGAGTCCCAGGCCGATGTATTTGATTTCTCATTTGGGCAAAAACCAAATCAGGTTCGCTTTCACGAATCACTGGAATCGATGGGGCATCCCGAACCGCAGGTCTTCGATCTCAACGGCAACCTGATCCATTTTTCGGTCAATTATTTGCCCTACGACCCTCCCGAGATCATGCGGCGTTACCAAGAGACCTTTGTCCATAAAGGACTCAACGATCGAATTTACGATACCGTCGACAGCCAATCCTACACCGAGAGTCTGGAAGCCCGAATGACCGGAGGAATAACGCCGGTCGAGATCGGACCACAGCGGATCATCATGGCCGGTATGCTCACCCATAATCGAGCATTGGATGTCGATGATTTGACCGGTGATCTGCTCCAGGTGCGTGATATGGATCGTTTTCGCGGTTATCGATGGATCGAGATCCTTCGAGAACCCGGCGCAGACCAGAGCACGGTGCTAGCTTCCTGGAGTGACGAGGATTTCTCCTATGAGAAAATGCTCCCGGAATACAATAACCGCCCCGGAATTCACGGGCGAAGTGTCGACCCCGATGTCCCTTCGTGTCCGGGATGTACTCGCGTCAACCACTTTGCGGACAAAAAAGACTCCCGGGGATACCGCTCCAACATCTTCGTTACTTCCATGGGGCGTGAGCAGATGGTGTCCTTTTATCACCGAGCAATGATTCAGCGGGGATGGCAGGAAACGGAATTTCAGCAAGCCCAAGAAAAATTACAGCGATCGATTCCCTATTCCGGTGACAAAATGAAAAAATTGAGTTTCGAAGACGGCGAGCGCCATCTAAAGATCTTTGTCTTCCCCCTTGATTCCGGGGAGATCGCCGTCCAAACCGTACTGTGGGAGCAGTTGGAATGACGTTTTTCTTTTTGCTAGGATACTCCCATGATCGGTGTTTCGGCGTCGTAGCTTCACTCCTTAGACCTACTTCTTAAAGAGGCAGAGCTCGCCGCTCGTGGAGGTACAGTATTGAGTCAATCACACCTTTGGATGAGCACCGTGGAGTTCCAGATCGACGAGTAGATAAATTTGAAGCTGGTAAAGAGCTGATGAAATATAGCCCACTGAAATTCGGAGAAGATATGACGACTTGTTGGTTCGGCAGGAAAATTCCGTCCAAAGCTGCCAAACGGTGGCTTCCCGTGCTTTTAATCCTCTTTTTCGCCACTGCTGGATGCCAGCATGCAACCGATGATGCAGAAGAAGTCGATGAGTTGAGTGCTTCGCTCTTTGTCGATTTTGAGCGCTTTTATGACGCGCCACAAGGGGCTCATTATATCAGTGAGGGGATTCGAGCTGTAGAGCCGGTGGAGGATGAGCGCATACCGCTCGTCATCGAAGAAGATGTAAAAAAGCTCAGCTCGTATGCCATCGGAATGGCCGATGTGCGCACCGATGAGAATCTGATTCGATTCCCTCGACAGGGATTTGAACAGGCCGCCGACGCCGAGGCCGGGGATGTGATTATCTCTGGATTGCGAACCGACGACTTCTGGGTCGTGATCACGGCGGTGGAAGTCTACGATGAGACCATCGTTTGGCATACTCAGGACGCAGAACTCGACGATATTATCATGATCGGTGAGTTCATTATTGAAGTCGACGATGGCTATTACCTTCCGGACGACTTCAATCTTCTCGATATTTATCTGGAGCCGGAGTCCGGTTTTCAAACCGTTCAGCAGGCGCAGACTTCCTGCCTGCTCGATCTTGCCAGCGCCCTTTTGGACGCTTATCCCGACGTAAATGATCCACAATGGGTATCGGGACGTATTGATATGTATGAACAGGTAAAAGCCAACCACCATGATTGGTTGGATGCACGACTAGCCGAAGAATCGGGCCGGGAATCGGCGTTCAATTCAGCCAAGTCGGATTGTGTAGCAGAGAGCAACTGGAGCATGGCCTCTGTGCAAGGTAATTACCAGGCCGGCGATACGCCGCCACCAATGCAGTGTCCGGAATATTGGTTGCAGGATGAGCTCCACGGTTACGCAGGCCAGTTGGTGGGTGATCCCGACGCGTCCGCCGCCGAGGTCTGCGCCAGATTCGAGGAAAGTGACGAGGACGGGGGGGAAGATGACGTAGGTAAAGTCGGCGATGAAATGGAGAAGAAGTTTCAGAAGGAAACCGATTTGGGGGAAGCCAATTTTGGAGGCGATCTGACGGATGCCGAAGATCTGTGCAAGCAGGCTTGTGTGTTGGCCGACAATCCCGATAGCTGCAAAAACAAGTGTCCCGAATTCAAGAAATGCCTGAGTAATTTCTGTTTTGAATTGGATACGATTTCAATCTCTTACTCCCCGAGTTTTAGCATCGGATTTTCTTGGGGGGGCCTGACCAGTCGTCCTTCGGCCGAACTTCGCGTGGTCGGACCGCTGACTCTTACCCTTGGTGCAACCCTGTCTGCGGAGTACTCGTTTAACTGGTCCAAGAACCACGAATTCTACTTTCCGATCCCCTATCTGGGCTTCTCGATCGGCCCCGTTGCATTTGGGTTCGTCATCTATGCCGACTTTGGGGTGTCCTTTAGTTTCAATGCCAAGGCCACTTTGAAGGCGGAGTACACAACGGTCTATGATGCCGGGGCTTATGTCAAAGTGAAGGTTCCCGGCAGTCTCAGTGCGGGCCACCTTTTCGACAAGAAAGACGATGACCTCGATCTGAGTGCCAGCGGAAGTATCTCCGCACAATTTCAGGCATGGGCCGGCGCGGGCTTGGCATTTGTC
>SKPJ01000537.1 GCA_007119595.1 Myxococcales bacterium | reverse complement strand
GTAACGCTGGATGCTGAACGGGCGCAGTTGGCGATGTATCAAGCAGAACTCGACGAGTGGAATTCGGAGACCGAAAATACCGTGGCGGAGTTGGTGATGTGGAATTATGTGCAGGTCGATGCCGAGTTCGACGAATTGGTCCGTCGGGGCCACGTGGGGCTAGTAGACGTCGATTGGCAGCAATTGGAAGACGCCCGTCAGAAGCGTCAGGAGTTGGTGGATTCTAAGATGGAGACCGAAGCGATGTTGCGCGAGGCCTTTCCCGATGTGGACTGAGATTTCGATGTAGTACGAGGGCAATGTTAGGAGAGCTCAATGACCGAATCCGGGACAATATGGCGCTGGGGACGCCGATTGGTGATGCTGTGCTCGGTGAGCGTATTATGCGCCTCGCCGGCATGGGCTGCCGAGACCGAAGGAGGGGATGATCCAGCGCAGGAAGGCGAGGTCGAAGAATCGAATCCCCTCGACGGCCCGGAGGTCCCAGAAGATGAATGGATCGGTGATGAAGGCGAAGAGGACCCAGGCGAGCGCGGGCAGCTCGACGGGCCGCGCCTTCCTCAGGCCGATCTCGAGGCTCCCGAGGACGCCGACCCCGAATTTGAGAAACAACTGGACGCCTATCGAGAGGCCTATGAGCGCTATACGTCGACCATTGAGGAGTACCAGCGGGCACTTCAGAATATGGTGGAGACGGAGTTCAACCGCCGCATGGCCGAGATCGAAGCGGCCTTTGATCCTCGAATCAGCGAGGCCGAGGCCATCGAGGGACAACAGCGCAATGAGGCCATCACCTCGCTGGAACAACTGTTGGCCCAATATCCCGATGATGCCGACCACACCCCGGACGCTCTGTTTCGACTGGCCCTATTATATGATCAGCGCGAAGAAGAGGAATTCGCCGCACAGCAGACGGCGTATTTTCGGCAACTCGATGAAATCCAACAACAAAACGGGGATATGGATGAGCTGCCCATGCCGCCGGAACGCAGCTATGAAGAATCACAGGCGATGTTTCAGCGGCTGCTCGCCGATTGGCCCGGTTATCGAGGCAAAGATCTGGCCTATTATTTCTTGGCCCATATCGAATGGGAACAGGGAAATTGGGACCTGTCTCGCGATCTGGCAGCGGAGTTGATTCGAGAGGCTCCCGACAGTGATTTCGTCCCTCACGCCTGGCTGATGATCGGGGAGTATTATTTCGAAAATGCCGATCGGGACGGGCCGGAGCAGATTCGGGACAATCTTCTGCTGGCATTGGATGCCTTCGAGGAAGCGGGATCCCAAAGAGGACGGGAAAGCCTGACCGACGCCAACTACATCCGGGCCATCTACAGTTGGGCTTGGGCCCACTATCGATTGGAGAACTACCCGCAGGCCATCGGGGTATTTCGTGAGGTCGTGGACCTGGTCGACGCCATCGCCCAAGAGACCGGCGAGCGCCGTGACATTCTGCGTGAGGACGCGATCGCTCATCTGGCCGAAATCTTGGCCATGGAGGACTGGGAACTCGATGGTACGGCGGCGTTCGACGATACGGTCATGAGTCGTGTCGAGGATTATATGAGCGAGGGAGACGACTATGAACGAGATGTTCTGGTCTTGCTCGGCGATGAGTTATTCGACTTTCTGCGCTTCGATGAGGCCATTGAGGTCTATGAGCATTTGATGGAAGAGGAGCCACTGCATCCGGATAATCCCCAAATTCACGCCAAGATCGTCGCTGCACTGCACCGGGACTATCGCGAGGAGGAGGCATTCGCGGTGCGCCGGGAGCTGATCAATTACTACGGTCGGGACAGCGCCTGGTATGAACATCAGCAGCGGGTGGGCAACGAGGCCGCCCTTCGCGAAATGGAGAATATGGTCCGCGATTATCTGCTGATGGCCGCCACCTGGTACCACGAGCAGGCACAGACGCAGCGAAACGAGGCCATGGTCAGTCGCGACTCGGCATTGTTGGCCCTGACAGAAGAAAAATACGCTCGAGCGGCCGATGCCTACTACGAGTTTTTGCAGCAATTCCCCAACGATCGCGAGATTTTTCAGTGGAACTTCTACTATGCCGAGTGCCTGTATTACTCGGCGAATTATCAAGATGCATTCGAGCAATACCAGGTGGTGCGCGAGCTCGATATTCCAGACAATCCATTTCAAGAGGTCAGCGCGTTCAATGCCATCCAGGCCCTGGAATTTGTGATGCGCCAACAGATCGACGATGGGGAATTGACAGCGGTCGCGCTGGCCGGCTCCGACTTTGACCAGGCCCGCGATGCGGCTGATGATATCGAGGAGGAGCGGCAATTTGGAGAAGACGAGGTCGTGGAGCAAATCGACGTCGACGGGATGCCCATTCCGTCGATCACCATGAATTACGTCACGGCCATGGATCGATATGTGGTGCTCGGGTTGGAAAATCAAGAAGATGAATATCTGGGGGCAAAATTCGCCTTTCAGGCCGCCAAAGTATTTCATGATTTCGAACATTACGATGAATCGAGGCGTCGCTTTGCCTGGGTCGTCGACCAATACCCGGAACACGAGGTGGCCTATCTTTCGGGGAGTCTGATCTTGGAGAGTTTTCGAAGGCAAAACGACTTCGAGGGGTTGACGGAGTGGGCCGAAAAACTGGAGGGGGTCATTCGCGGTGAACAGGCAGAAGCGGTCCGTGCCGAAGTGCGTGAGTACAGGTTGTCGGCCATGTTTCGATCGGCGGAGGAGATGCTCAACGAGCAGCGCTACGAAGACGCCGCCCAGGAGTTCATCAATCTGGCCCGTGAAGAGCCGGATCACCGATTGGCACCCCGAGCGCGCAACAACGCTGCCAGCGTCTACGAGATCGCCGGCAATTACGATCGGGCCATCGAGCAATACGAGGAGTTGTTTCGCCAGTATCCCGACGACGATTTAGCCGGTCGAGCAGTCTATCGTGTGGCGGTCAACTCGGAGTGGCTATTCGACTACGACAAAGCCGTGCGCCATTATCAGCTTTTTTACGACCAGTTCAGCGGTCCGACCCCAGAGGCGCTGGAGGCGATGAATTTCGATATCGAGGAAAGTCGCCAGGAATCGCTTTTGCAGGCAGCGCAGATGCACGATTATCTGCAGCGCTATCCGGAGGCGGCACGCACCTTCGAGCAATACTACGAGACCTATCCCGAAAGTGAATTCGCCGCCGAGACCCTCTGGGCCGCCGCCGACAGCTGGGAAAAAGCCGGTGACGATGCGGCGATGGTGCGAACGCTGGAGCGCTTTCTCGATGAATTTGAAGGCGATCGGCAGCGGGCTGATCGATTGATCACGGCGCGAGCTCGCATCGCCCGGTTGCACGAAGGGCGCGGTCAACAAGCCCAGGCCGATGTTCAATACCGGATCATCATCGATCAATTTCACGAATGGACCGATGAGGACGAGGCGTCGTTGCCGGGAGAGGCGTCGATTCGAGAAACCGTCGCCGAATCGCGTTTTATGCTGGTGGAGCGTCAATTCGAGGAGTGGGACCGCATCGCCATCACAGGCACCTTGCAGCAGCAAAATGCACGTATTGAGGAAAAACTAGAGGGTGCGGAAGAAATTCAGGATGCCTACGAAGAGGTATTGCAATATCAAAATCTGGATTGGAATTTGGCGGCCCGTTTTCGCCTCGCCAATGTACTGCACCGGGTGGCCAATGCACTCTACGACGTACCCGTGCCTTTTGAGGAGGGCAGTGAGGAGTATTGGGTGTATCAGGACATGCTCGACGACCTCGCATTTCCCATGGAAGATGCGGCCATCGAGCAATACGAAGACACCATCGCTCGTGCCCGGGAAAACGAGATCGTCAATGAATGGACGGAGCGCACGCTGGAGGCGCTGCACGACTTCCAGCCCTCGGATTATCCATTTTACGAATCGGAACGCCGGCCGCGCCAGGCGCGGGTCAGTCACGGAATTCCCCTCTTGAGTTACGAGGGCTACCAAAAGCGCCAGGAACGTCAGGAATGGGGAGATGACGAAGGGCATGAGGCCCTGGAAAGCGATGGTGGGGGCGATGATGGGGGAGGAAACGGATCGTGAATTCAGATGGTGACAACAAGAGAATGTGGAAGGGATACGCAGCCGTGATGATGACCTGCGTGCTGCTGGGGTCGGTGGCGCTTCTGGGATGTCGTTCGACGCCGCCGCCGAAGCCCGAGCCCGAACCGGAGCCCACGACCGTCGAAGAGCCGACGGAATCCGATGATGTGGAGCGAATACAAGAGGAGCCGGACACCGAAGGACGCACCGCACCGGCCCAGTCCGAAGAGGACGTTGAAGCCGTCGATCTCGACGAGTTCGACGAGGAGGAATCTCAAGGCGAAGCAGTGGCCGCCCATGTCGACGCCCGGATCGAATCCGCACTGGCGACGGCCGACAACGGCAATATCGACCGGGCCATCGAGGATCTCACGGCGTTGGTCGACGAGCCGGAAGGAGGTTTTTTGGCCGCCTACAATCTCGGTGTACTCCAGGACCGGCAGGGCAATGCCAACGCGGCGGTGCGCAGATACGTTCAAGCATTACAGCGCCAGCCCGATTTTACCCCGGCGTTGACGAATCTGATTCGCCTATATGTGCGGGCCGGTGAAATCACGGAGGCCAATGAGTTGGCCAATCGATTTATCGATCGGCGTCCGGACAATCTCGATCATCGGGCAGCACAGTTTGAGATCTGGCTGCACCAGGACCGATACGAAGACGTCATCCAGGCCGCCCGCGACATCTTGCGCCGCGATGTGGAACATGTGGATGCCATGATTTTGATGGCCACCGCAAAATACGAATTGCGGCGCTATGAACTGGCGCAAGCGATTTTGGAGCGGGCATTGATTCTATCTCCCGAACGAGCGGAGAGTTATTATCTTCTCGGCGAGATTTCGTGGGCCGAAGGCGATCATGATGCGGCGCGAGCCAATTTTCGCCAGGCCATCGAATTGCAGCCCCGGTTTCCGGAGGCCCGAAATAACTACGCCATTTTATTGCACGATGCCGGCAATTTTGAGCGGGCGATCAACCATCTGGAGGCATCGCTCGACGATGCCCCCCACAACCCCGATACCTACGTCAATCTGGGAAATTCTCTCAAGGCACTGGGGCGCTACGGTCAGGCCGAGCAAACCTATCGGGCGGCACTCGAGATCGACGAAGACCATGAGAGTGCCTATTTTAATCTGGGGATTCTGTACCTGGAAGCACCGGTACCCGATATTGAGCCCATCGATCGGTACGAAAAGGCCATCGAGTCCTTTGTCGCTTTTCGCGATATCGTCGGCCAGCAAGAGGCATCCAATACGCCGGTGGCAAATTATATCAACCAGGCCTCGGCGGCCATCGACGACGAAGAGGAGCGCCTGGAGGCCTTGCGAAGGGCGCAAATGGAGGACGGGGGAGCCGACGACGATCCGCAAGAAGATGAGGAAGAGGACGATGGGGACAACGACGGCGATTGAGTTCGTGACCAGTGATGACGACAATGGCGCCCGCCGACAATGGCGCCCGCAGGAGGAGTCAGTGATGAGATGCAATCAGGACGTGCAAAGCAGGTATCCATCATCTGCGGTGATCGCATGTGCGGTGGTCATCGGCACGATGATCGCTTTTTTGAGTGTCCCCGCAGCCGCTCAGCAACAACAGCGAGTCATCGAATTGGAGACCATCGAGATCGAGTCCGAGGTCCCGCGGCGTGTGGCCCAGTTTTTTGTTCAACGCGATCAGCTCCAATACCAGGAGCTCGACGATCAGCCGACGTTTTTGCCCGAGCTTCTGGATTCGGTGAACAAGGAGCCCTTTTGATCCGGTGTTCGTTTCCTAACCCACTGAGCACCGTTGTGGCGATCGACGAAGATCGAATGGGTGCTGTGCAAAAACAACCTTTGCCGGGTTTGAACCTTTATGCTATAAATCCAACTCTTAACGGGTCGTGGCGAGGGCGTCTTTAGGTG
>SKPJ01000131.1 GCA_007119595.1 Myxococcales bacterium | reverse complement strand
TCGCCGGGGTATTCCGCCGCTTTCCCACAGGGGTCGACTCCCTTCTTCGCTTCCACGACGAGCTCCTCCGCGGCGACAGCGAACTCACCATCGCCGAGCGGGAGCTCATCGCCGCCTATGTCTCGGCGCTCAATGACTGTGGCTTTTGTTTCCAGGCCCACCGGGTCTACAGCGCGCAGTACGGAATCGACGTCGAGCTCTTCGACGAACTCGTGGAAGACGTCAACTCCAGCAGTCTCGATGAACAGCTCAAACCCCTCTTTTGCTACATCCGAAAGCTCACCCTGACACCGTCGCGGGTCGTGCAAGAAGACGTAGACGCCGTATTCGCCGCCGGTATCTCCGAGGAGGCACTCCACGATGCCATCCTGGTCGTTGGTCTCTTCAATCTGATGAATCGAATCCTCTTCGGCCACGGCGTCGACGATCACCGGGCCCGCTATGGGGAGCGACTCGCCAAGGCACTGGAATCCCCGGTCGAAGAACGGCTCGAACACAACGAAAAGGATCTGGGCACCACCCCCTATCAAGAGTTTGGCCAGACTCTTCAAGAGGAGGGGTAGCAGGGATAGGATTTTAAAGGCAGGATTTCACCGGCGCGAGTGATGGAATAATGCTGCATATCGCCGCTTGGAGACCTCCACAACTGCCTCTGAAAGCCGTTCCACTCCATGGAATGTGTTGAAGCTCTACCAAGCGCCATCAGTTGGGCCTGAAACCACGAAGCCCTCGCTCAGCGCATAGCGGTGGAGCCGGCCAGAGTTCACAGCGGCATTCATCCATCGATGAAATCAGGAAGTACCGGTTTGCGGTCGTGCTCGTAGACCAGGGCGGTCTCGATCTGAGAGACCTCCTCCCGGGTGGTGAAGGCGTCCATCGTCAAATCCCGGAGGTGTTCCGTATCCCGCACCGCCACGTGGAGCACGAAATCCTGGGGCCCCGTGACGTGATAGGCCGCCAATACCTCGTCCAGCGCCAGGGCATGACGGTGGAAGGCGTCGACGTCGTCTCGGGAATGGCGAATCAGTTGAACCGAGATCAAGGCCTGGATGCCGATGCCCATGGCCTCCGTATCCACCGTGGCATGGCTGTCGAGTAAAATCCCCTGCTCCCGTAATTTTCGCACTCGATGCAGACAGGTCGACGGCGCCAAATCCACGGCGTCGGCGAGCTCCCGATTGGAGAGTTGTGCATTATTTTGAAGAAGTTGAAGCAATTTGCGATCTATTCGGTCCAGTTCAGCCATTGGCCACCTTTTTAGAATTTAATTCGATGGATAAACCTGAATATCGCACTATAATTTAAATAGTCACATTACTTCAACAAAAGGTTCGAACGATGTCCCGATATCACCGCACGGATTTCGTCGCCCATTCTTCCTCTCACCAGAGCGCCACCGTGGAGATGGCCAATAGTTCGCCCATCGACGATCCCCGGCGGGCAGCGCAGAGTCTGGGGCAGCTCGCCCAGGGGATGAGAGCCGGGCAAAACCCGGTCTACGCCCGGCTCCACAACGGGACGGTCGCCGAATTCGAAGCGGCGTTGGCTCAGGTGGAAAAAGTGGAGTCGGCGGTGGCCTTTGGATCGGGGATGGCGGCCATGACGGCGGCGGTGATGGCAGTCTGCGAACCCGGCGACAATATCGTGGCCATTCGCCCACTATATGGCGGTACGGACCATCTATTTTCGGAGGTCATTACGGGCGTCGAGGTTCGCTTCGCCACGGCGCACGGCGCCGCCGATGCCATCGATGAACAAACGGCGATGGTGGTGGCAGAGACACCGGCCAATCCCACCCTGGACCTCATCGATATCGAGCGACTGGTGCGGTCGGTGGGCGACGTGCCGGTACTCATCGACTCCACCTTCGCTACCCCGGTGTTGCAGAACCCGGCGGAATTCGGCGCCCAGTTGGTATTGCACAGCGCGTCGAAATATATCGGCGGTCACGGTGACGTCATCGGCGGCGTCATCGCCACCGACGAGCGTTGGGCCCAACAACTGCGCAAGGTCCGCATCGCCACCGGGGCCCTATTGCATCCCATGGCGGCCTATTTATTGCGCCGCGGCCTGGGGACCCTGCCGCTTCGCATCGAGGCCGCCCAGCGCTCAGCGATGCAATTGGCGGATCGCCTCGTGGAACACCCGCTGGTGGAGCGCGTCTATTATCCGGGACTGGTGCACTGCGATCCGGAGGTCATCGTCTGCCGCCAGATGCGGGGACCGGGGGCCATGATCGCCTTTGAGGTCGCCAATGCCGAGGTGGGTTGTCGGGTCATGGAATCCGTCGAACTCATCACCGCCGCGGTGAGCCTCGGAAGCACGGACACATTGATTCAACATCCGGCTTCCCTGACACACCAGATCGTCGACGACGATGCCCTTGAGGAATCGGGCGTCACGTCGGGACTTCTCCGACTGTCTGTAGGACTGGAGCACGTCGAAGATCTATGGACCGATCTCGACACCGCGATCTGCCGGGCCGCAGCGCCATCGCGCCACTACGCCAACGGCCAGCGCATGCTTCAATGATGGTCTGGTCTACAATGGACGGTTGGAGGTTGTCCCCCGGTCATTCTATCTGGGGCGCCTGCACAACGGCGCAAACGACAATTTACGGGGTGCCTTCATCGTAGGTTTTAGGGGATTGCGATTTCTCGAAAACCAAACCACGCAATCCACCCATGCGACGATGACTTCAACCCTCAAATTGTGGTTTCGACCCTCAAATAGACGGTGGTGGGTCGACCTCGTCCGCACATTTGCGGCATCCAAACTCTGACCGTTGGAGGTTCTCTGCCCGTCATTCTATGGTGGAATTCGATCTACTACGGGCGCTGCAAGCGTCGTATCCTCGAACTCCACAAGGTCCTAAAGTCCCGAAAACCGAGATGAATATTTTCCCACTCATCGTCGCCGGCGCGTTTTTCTTCGGCGCCGATGCCCCCGAAGACGACGAAGAGGCGGAGCCCGTGGAGAGGGCTTATACGCTGGACGATGAATGGGACCAACAGTGGTTGAACATTCTCGACCGGGCGGCCCTCCCGGACCGGGACGGCGCCATGCTACAGCGCTTTGATGGCCGGCTGTACAGGCGATATCACTTCGATATCAACGTCCCCGATTTTCCGATGTCCAGCGAGGCGATGTGGGCCAACCAGCGTCATGGAGCCCGCATGTGGGTGCAGAGTTTGAGTGAGTTGAATCTGGCCAATCGCACCCAATTGCGGACCGAATTGCCGGTGTGGGAGAACGGGTCTATTCACCTGCAATACGACGGCCTACAGGATCGGACCACGGATCGGTCGCTGTTGCGATTCGATATCGAGCAGCGAGATATCGCCGATAGTGGTGTCGACGCCAGGCTGCGATTCCATCCCAAATGGGAAAAAGACGATATCGACGTGGAAGCCCTGGCTCGCTACAGCGTCGATGGTGTGGGTTTGTTCGGGCTTCGGGCGGCGTTGGTCGATCCCTTTATCAATGCCGCGTTTGGACTCATCGAGGCCCGCGACCACGTCTTGGAGGAGCATATCCGCCACCGCGACGTGCCGCTAGCTTTTGGGGCCGACGTCCAGACCGAGTCCTTCGCCGGTGTGCGCGGTGAGCTCTATGGCGGTGTCGTGGTTCCGCAAACGCGGCGGCACCGTTTTCCGGACGCTCCGGAGCGCGACCACATCCGGCGGCGCCAGGCTCTTATGGGGGCGGCGCTGGTGGAGTGGGATATCCCCGTAGCGCCCGTGGCCACCGGAGTGGCGATGCGCGCAGTAGACGCTCAAATGGACTGGGAATTTCAGCGCGATGCCGACTCCGATCAGACCGTGCGCGAGCGCACCGTCTCCTCTCGTTTATATGCCGTCGGCCAGCCCCTCGACACGCTACGAATTGAATTGTCCAAGGTGCATACCAGCCGCCCCGAGGACTGGAGTGGGCCCGGCGTGGCCGACGCCACACGCCGCGATCGGGAGTGGTTGATGTGGATCCGCAGCTTCTGGACGCCCTCTGATACGCTGGGCGCTGATCTTCAACTATTGCGGATGCACCGCGATGCCCAGGGACCGCCGCCCCACGACTTGGACGGCCGGTTTAACCGCCTCGTCACGCGGGCCATGTTGCGCCTGGGCGATCATGTGTGGACGTCGTTTGGGATCCGATGGACCCTCGAGGATCGCACCGCGGTCTACGACGGTGGCGGCATGACTCTGATCTACGCCCCAGGCGAATATTGAGAATCACGCGCACAAAGCACACGGTGACACCCTGGAAACTCCTCGCTTCAATCTTCGAGGATATTCAACTTCGAAAACCGCAGAGATTCTGGAGCACCAATGTCATTTGCTACCAAGCTCGTCCAACTCGACACGTGGTTGCAGCAGCAACGACCGGCCATTGCCGCTGTCCTCAATCCGCCGGCTCCGGAGTCGGAGATCGCGTCGATCGAGGAAACGATGGACCATCGCCTGCCACAAAAGCTTCGACAGCTCTATTTGTGGCATAATGGCGAGTCACCGGAGCAAAAGAACCACCTCTTCACTTCCGCAAGCTGGCCAGAGTCACAAGAATACGGACCGAGCGAATGGGCCAAAAACGCCAGATGGCTCCCTATCACCGAGGCCTGGCGAGAGCGAAACTCGGTGATGGATGCCGTCAATATTGGCGACGATCCAATGACCTCGAATTGGCAGCCATCCTGTCTGCCCATCGCCCGGACAAATGGCGCGGTCGTCGGCGTGGAACTGCGAAACGGGGAGGTCTTCCTCTATGAATTCCAGCAATTCTACACCGATCCATGGGGCCAACACCTGGCCAGTGGTTGCGAGGCCTGGCTCGCACCGCTTTTGAGCAAGTTGGGATAAACCCACGCGGCTTGTGAACGGCTATCCCTCACCGAGAAGCGTATGTTCGAGGTGTTGATGAAGAGAGCGACGTCGTCACCGACGCCTGGAGTACAGGTCCACAAACCCCGGCAGGGGGTGTGCGACACCCCCTGCTGCACTTCTCGAACATTCCCCCTTTTTGACCCCACACCTCCAATCAACGCCGGCCGGGCCACTTTTTTGCGAGCACGAGCAAAAAAATGACGTTCTGGAACTCCCGCGGGCGGTGTCCAACCCTTTAAACGGAACGTCATTTAAATGAAACGCGGTACCGACGAGATGATTGGGTCAGATTTTGGCTCGAACTGAGTGCAGGCGTAGCATCGCTACTTCAAGCGAGGATCGGCCGAAAGATGGCTCAATCAGCCGGCGAGACGTTGTTTCAGTTAAATGTTCTTCCGTTTAAGCATCAAGACCGACAACCCGTCGACGCGGTGTCCCTTCAAAATTGGGTCGTTTGCGAAGTTCGCAAGGTGGGGTGCTTTCGGGCGTTCTCACACCAACGGTATTCCATATTCTGGAATGTGGCATATCTCTCGATAACCCCGGTCCGCCGACCAGACGATCTCTATGGGGAGTACACTCCAGTTGGAGCCGATGTCATCCCCCGTAGCGTCGTCGACCCCTCAAGGTCTGCTCCCCCTACGGATCAGCTGCATCCCCGCCTCCAATGTGGGCGACCCCGAAGCTTCAAGGTGATCCAAGTAGCGCTGCAGTTCCGGGCTGGCCAAAAAAGTCCGGGTCAATTTGCTGCGATCGTCGAGTTTGCTGCACCCGATGCGTTGGCGCCATGTCCGGCTTTGCCGTTGGCGTCTCTGCGCTGTCAGGGCATATATCTCGGACTCGGGCTCGGTTCTCGGGCTCGGTTCTCGGGCTCGGTTCTCGGGCTCGGGCTCGGGCTCGGTTCTCGGGCTCGGACTCGGGCTCGGTTCTCGGGCTCGGGCTCGGACTCGGTTCTCGGGCTCGGTTCTCGGGCTCGGACTCGGGCTCGGGCTCCCCAAGTTGATCACTTTTTCACACCAAACAGTAGCAAGTGCTGGAAGTTAAACGGTTTTTTTAGAAATTTATGTAGTGTCAACTTTTTTACTTT
>SKPJ01000598.1 GCA_007119595.1 Myxococcales bacterium | reverse complement strand
TTACCGGGCTTGATAGCGGCCTTGGCGCTGGAGATGATCTCGGCGCCCACCTCTAATTTTTGGGGAGCCAGGATATACGACTTGTCACCGTCGGCGTAATGCAAAAGGGCAATATGAGCCGTGCGGTTGGGGTCGTACTCGATGGCCGCCACCGTGGCGGGCACACCGATTTTATTTCGCTTAAAGTCGATGTCGCGGTACCGCCGCTTATGACCTCCGCCGCGACGGCGAACGGTCATCCGACCGTGGTTGTTGCGACCACCGGTGGAAGGATTGCCTCCAGAGAGATTTTTCTCCGGTGTCTCCTTGGTGACCACGCCACGCGTGTTGGGAAGGCGCAAAAACCGCCGTCCCGGCGATGTTGGTTTAAATTCTTTCATAGCCATCGTAATACCTGCCTTCGTTGGTTCAGACCTCGCCAACCGCCTCAGTGCTCTCCAGGGCGAAGAGATCGATCATCTGATCTTCTTCGATGGTGACGATCGCTTTTTTCCAAGCGTTACTTCGCCCCTGATGGAGGCCGACTCGTTTCGGTTTTCCGGGCATGATCATGGTGTTGACCTTGACCACGTCGACGCCAAAAATCTTTTCCACAGCCTGGCGAATCATCGGCTTATTGGCATCGAATTGGACGTGAAAGACGTGCTTGTTGGCCTCTCCCATCTGGGTGCTTTTTTCAGTCAGCGCCGGGCGAATGATAATGTCGTAAATATCGCTCATGACTTGAGTGTCTCCTGAACTTGTTCCAAAGCGCTGCGGCTGAGCACGATAAAATCGAAGCGAAATACATCCTCTACATGGAGCCCTTCAGCCGCCAGATATTTTGCGTCTCTCAAGTTTCGCACCGACAGTCGCAGAGTATCGTTGTGCTGGACCGAATTGCTCTCTTCGTCGCGAGAGGTGACGTCGACGACCAGCGCCTTGGGGGCCCCCAACTTCTCGAGGGTCTCCACGGCGAGTTTGGTCTTGATCTCCGGCAGATCCCAGTTTTCAACGACTTTGAGTCGTCCGTCGGCCATTTTCATGCTCAGCGCGGAGCGCAGAGCGGCGCGGCGCTTCTTTTTCGGAAGCGTATAGCTGTAATCGCGGGGTTTGGGACCAAAGGTGACTCCTCCGCCGACCCACAGAGGGGAGCGAATAGAGCCGTGCCGTGCGCGGCCGGTTCCTTTTTGGCGCCACGGCTTTTTGCCGCCGCCGCGCACTTCACTGCGCTCTTTGGTGCTGTGCGTTCCGGCCCGACGTCGGGCTCGCTGCCAGTTGATCACTTCCCAAAACAGGTGTTCCCGCACTGGGGCCCCGAAGACGCTGTCTTCGAGCTCCACTCCGTCGGTGGCATCATTTTGCAGATCTACGACATCAATCTTCATATCTAACTCCTGCGCCGTCCTGATTGGTGCTCGGACGGGCGAAAGAGAATTCCAGGGAGACGCCTCGGGGGCGCCATCCACTCACTCTTATAAAAATGGAGCTGCGCTCACGTCTTGATCTCGACGTCGACACCGGCCGCCAGGTCGAGGCGCATCAGCGCATCGAGGGTCTGCTGGGTCGGCTCCAGAATATCGAGAAGCCGCTTGTGGGTGCGCATCTCGAATTGCTCGCGCGCCTTCTTATTGACGAAGGGGCTTCGCAGCACGGTCCACCGATTGATCTTCGTCGGAAGAGGGATCGGCCCGGAAACCCGTGCCCCTGTGCGCTTAGCGGTCTCCACGATATCGGCCGCCGATGCATCGAGCAGCTTGTGATCGTAGGCCTTCAATTTAATTCGAATCTTTTCGTTCGCCATCTTCCAATACCTTTAACCAATGTCGAGTCCGACGATTTCTGCGGCAGACTCACTTGCCAAACCTAGCTGTGAACGCAACGAGCACTTGCGCCGGTCGTATATATCCGGCGTCGAGCGCCGTCGGCTCGAAGAACCAACTCTCCCGAAGACCGCGAAGGGGGCGGCCTTCTGGGCCGTCGTGTGCGGTTAACTTCCCGGGCGGCTTGCCCACAGGGAGTGCGGACCATACAGGAGGGGTTGACCTAGATCAAGGTAGATTTGCCGACTGTGCCGCACGACGATCTCGCCGCATCTTGATGCTTCGTAACCAACTGAAATCACTAACAATATAGCTCCCATTCCGAAACCCCGAATCTGAGCAGGGCCGAGATGAATTCTTCGAGATCGATACTCGGCGAAACCGCAGGTGTAGCCGGTGGCTACTCCAAGTGTTGAGCCGATAGCGAGATCGTGATTTCAGCCGGCATCTGCGAAATTCATGGGGGTTCCGGATGGGAGCTACCGAAACCCTCCGGAAAATTGGTGCACGATCTCCTCGGAGATGCTCGTCGGCACCTCGCCGTAGTGCGAAAATTGCATCGTATAATTGGCGCGCCCCTGGGTCTTGGATCGGAGATCGGTGGAGTAGCCGAACATCTCCGCCAGTGGCACCTCGGCCTCGATGACCTGGCTACCGGAACGGGGCGTCATGCCGAGCACATCACCGCGTCGAGAATTGATATCGCCGATGACATCTCCCATGAACTCCTCGGGGGTGACGACCTCGACGTTCATCATGGGCTCCAAAAGCCTGGGTGACGCCTTTTTGATGGCTTCTTTGACACCCATGGAGGCGCAGATCTTGAAGGCCATTTCGCTGGAATCGACTTCGTGATGACTCCCGTCGACCAGTTGGACGTGGAGGTCGACGACCGGATATCCCGCCAATACGCCACCTTCGGCGGCCTCCCGAACCCCTCGTTCCACGGCGTTGAAGAACTCCCGGGGCACCGAACCACCGGTGACCGATTCGTCGAAGGTGATCCCTTCACCGCGTTCATTCGGTTCCAGCTCCAGGACCACGTCGGCGAACATTCCTTTTCCACCACTCTGTTTGGCCAGTTTCTGTCGGTGCGTCGTCGACTCACTGATCGACTCTCGGTAGGCGACCTGGGGTTTTCCGACGTTGGCGTCGACTTTGAACTCCCGAAGCAATCGGTCGACGATGATCTCCAGATGCAATTCCCCCTGGCCACCGATGATGGTCTGACCTGTCTCCTCGTCGACGTGGACCGAAAAACTGGGGTCTTCGACGGCGAGTTTTTGAAGGCTCTCCGACAATTTGCTCTGATCGGCTTGGGTGGCGGGCTCGATGGCGATCTCGATGACCGGATCGGGAAAATCGATGGCCTCCAATACGATGGGGTCGCGCTCGTCGCACAGGGTATCGCCGGTGGTCGTATTTCGAAGACCGACGGCGGCCGCGATATCGCCGGCACCTACCAATTCGATCTCCTCCCGTTTATTGGCGTGCATCTGCAGGATGCGTCCGATCCGCTCCCGCTTGTCCTTGGTGGCATTATAGGCGTAGTTGCCGGCCTCCAGAGTCCCCGAATAGACCCGAAAATACGTCAGGTGGCCCACGTAGGGATCGGTCATAATCTTGAATGCCAGCGCCGAAAACGGGGCATCGTCATCGGCCTCTCGGGTCATCTTATCCTCATCGGAGGGCTCGCCGTGGGCCTCGGTGATGCGCCGAAACGCCGCGGGGCTTACACCCTCCACCGGAGGAACTTCCGATGGTGATGGCAAATAGTACAGCACTGCGTCGAGCACGGGTTGTACACCCATATTTTTAAGCGCCGACCCACAGAATACGGGGACCAACTCGATATCGAGCGTTCCCTGCCGGACCGCAGAGCGTATATCTTCTTCAGTGATCTCTTCGCCTTCGAGGTATTTTTCCATCACCTCGTCGTCGATATCAGCACATGCCTCCAGCAATTCTTCGCGGGCCGCCTGAGCCTCATCGGCCAATTCCTCCGGAATCTCGGCGATATCATATTCGGCGCCCAGAGTTTCTTCCTTCCACACAATCGCCCGCTCGCTCACCAGATCTATGACGCCTCTGAAATCATCCTCCAGGCCGATCGGGATCTGCATGCGAACCGGACGGCACTGCAATCGATCGCACATCATATCGAGGACCCGATCGTAATCGGCGCCGACCCGATCCAATTTGTTGACAAAGGCCATGCGCGGAACCTGGTAGCGATTGGCCTGACGCCAGACGGTCTCCGACTGCGGCTCGACACCACCAACACCACAGAATACGGCGATCGCCCCATCGAGCACGCGAAGCGATCGTTCCACCTCCATGGTGAAGTCGACGTGCCCCGGAGTATCGATGATATTGATGCGAAATTTCTCGTCGCCCAGATTCCAGTGGCAGGTGGTGGCGGCGCTGGTGATGGTGATCCCGCGCTCGCGCTCCTGATCCATCCAATCCATCTCGGCGGCCCCGTGATGCACTTCACCGATCTTGTGGGACTTGCCCGTATAATAAAGGATTCGCTCGGTGGTCGTCGTCTTGCCGGCATCGATATGGGCCATGATGCCGATGTTGCGGACCTTGTGGAGTGGAAATCTGCGTGACACGGTCAACCCTGCCTTGTGTGAGAAAAGGGTGTTGGCTGTCCTCTGACTGATCGAATTTGCTGCGACCAACTCCAACAAACAACGACATCCGTTCGTTCCGAATTTCGGTGCACTACGCCACCGGTCAAAACATCAAAAAACCCGGGCGGTGCCCTCTGAAGATCGAATCAAAGGACGCCACGCCGGGTTGAATATCAACCGGCGAATCGAGGCATGGAGCTTCGGGATCGACGCCCGAAGCAATGCCGATCACTTACCAGCGATAGTGAGCAAACGCTCGGTTGGCTTCCGCCATCCGGTGAATGCTCTCCTTGTGCCGCACGGCGGTGCCTCGATTATTCGATGCGTCCAAGATTTCGTTGGTCAGTCGCTCGATCATCGTCTTTTCATTTCGCGCACGAGCGGAGTCGATAAGCCATCGAATTGCCAGCGCCGTTCGACGCTTGGGCGCCACCTCGACGGGGACCTGATAGGTCGATCCACCGACTCGGCGAGCTCGAACCTCGACCGCGGGACGTAGGTTATCGATGGCGCGCTTGAAGATCCGGACCGGATCCTCGCCACCGGTTTTGCCCTCGATGACGTCGAGGGTGTCATACATGATCTGCTCGGCGGTCGACTTCTTGCCGTCGCGCATCAAGACGTTGACGAAGCGCGTCAACATCTTCTCGCCGTATTTCGGATCGGGAATGACTTCGCGCTTTGCTACTTCTCTTCTTCTGGGCATCGTTGAACTCTCAAAAAAACGTGTGGGCCACCGCCGTCGACACATCAAAACGCCGAGCGGGAGGCGACCCATGATTGTTGGAATCAGCGCGGCCGCTTGGTGCCGTACTTACTTCGTCCCTGTCGTCGATCACTGACGCCGACGGCGTCGAGGGTGCCGCGCACGATGTGATAGCGCACACCGGGCAGATCTTTGACCCGTCCGCCGCGAATCAACACCACGCTGTGCTCCTGGAGGTTATGTCCCTCACCGGGGATATAACTCGTCACCTCCATCCCGTTAGTGAGCCGTACACGGGCCACTTTTCGCAGCGCCGAGTTCGGCTTTTTGGGTGTCGTGGTATAGACTCGCGTACAGACACCCCGTTTTTGGGGACAGCCTTTAAGCGCCGGCGCATCGGTCTTGGATTCGACCTTTTTGCGACCGCTTCGAACCAATTGATTAATCGTGGGCATGTGCGCACCTGAATGTGTCGCGCCTCGTCGGCGCATTGTTTCCAACACGAAACATCGCCGGGCGACAGTCGTTCCATCGACCAGCGACGAGCAATACTCATCTCAAATTCTTGACCATGGAAGCCGGGAAATCGCCGACCCAAGAGGGACCGCGGCAGACCCGTGGACTTCGGACGGCGGATTATAGGGGGGGCGACCCGAGTGTCAAGGATGTATTGCCTTCGCTGCACGGCAATCGCATCACCGGAAGGCGTATTCGGACTCGGAACCGGAGCCGGGAACCGGAGCCGGGAACCGGAGCCGGGAGCCGGGAGCCGGGAGCCGGGAAATGCCCGGGAACGGGAGCCGGGAGCCGGGAAATGCCCGG
>SKPJ01000215.1 GCA_007119595.1 Myxococcales bacterium | reverse complement strand
TCTGGAGACCGGTTACAGGCGTCCCATCGCGCTCAATGGTGACCCGGAGGAGATCTTGATGACCACCGATGATGATGGAAACCCCTATCTCTACGTCATGCTCACCTCCTCCAACCCGGCCCACCAGGGGGTGAAGCGAATCGATCTCCAGACCCACACCACGGAATTTACTCGATTGGCACGACGGCCCATGCAACTCGGCGCCGTCGCCAATCAGCTCTTTGCCAGCCAGGAAGCCGAAACGGGTCGAATCACCTTTTTCGATGTCGAGACCAATGATCAGCGAACGGTCAGTGGCTACGAACTCAATGCCGGAATTCAGTAGTGAGGAGACGCAGGATGAAAGGGAGTAGGAAAACGCGAATTCGAGGCTTGTCGTTGGTGGCGGCACTATGTCTGATGATGGTGGTGCCCGGCTGCGGTAGTGATGGGCTTGGCGGCGATATTGAACCTCATGACGATCAAAATGTGGGTTCCAACGGAGACCCCGGCTTCAATCAAGATTTCGGGGGCGACGCCGGAGGCATTCCAGACGAGGATCGCCCAAATGATGACAGCCCTCTGCCGCCGGAGGATCCCGAGGAGTACGACTTCTCACAGCCCGCCATCGTGGGGAATAACGTCTACGTCGCCAATGAATCGCTCAATTCGGTGGCGATTATCGAGAGCAGCAATCTGGGGATCCGAACCGTACTCACCGGGGTCCGCCCCACCGAGGTGGTCGGGCCCGGTGCCGAGGGCGCAAGCGAAGGGGCGCGGGCGATTGCCCTCAATCAGGGAAGCAGCACGGTAACTCTTATCGACCCCGACGATCATTCCACGATCAACATGTCCGTGGCCCCCCACTCCAACCGGATCAAAATGGCTCCCGGCGGTCGCCACGCCATTGTTTGGTACGATCCCGATGAACACGCAGAAGGACAGATCGAGGGCGATTTGTCGACGGTCTCCGTGGTCTCACTGGATGGCAGCTTCGAGGTCGCCGTCGGGTTTCGGGTACGCGACGTGCATTTTGACGCGGAGGGCCATCGGGCGCTGATCGTGAGCAATGACGGCGTGAGCATTTTGGAACTCGATGAGATCGATAGTGATCGATTTGCCCAACCATTGGATCTGGTCCCGGACTCACACCGGAATCAGGAGCGCGTCCGAGATCTGGCCTTCGAGGTGACCGCTGATGGCAGATTTATCATCGGCCATCGCTTCGACGCCGACTTTTTATTCGTCACCGAGTTGGAAGAAGAGGAGACCTACGCGATCAATCTTCCGTCTCCGCCGACGGGGATGGCCTTTCGCGAGGTCGACGGTGAGGAAACGGAGCTGATCGCCGTACTTCGTGCCGACGGCGCAGTGCTGCGTGCCTCCGTGCCTACTGGACTCCGCGAAGTCGCCGATGCGCAGCCAGAAGAACCAGAAGAACCAGAAGAACCAGAAGAACCAGAAGAACCAGAAGAACCAGAAGAACCAGAAGAACCAGAAGAACCGGAAGAACCAGAAGAACCGGAAGAACCGGAAGAACCGGAAGAACCGGAAGAACCGGAAGAACCGGAAGAACCGGAAGAGCCGGAAGAGCCGGAAGAGCCGGAAGAGCCCGAGGAGAATATATTCGAGAACTGGGCCGATTTCGACGAAGCAACGTTGATCGAGCTTCCCTTTCTCGGACCGGGCTCCGTCGCCTTGTCGGCCGATGCCGAGCAGGCCTTGCTATTTACCACCGTTGGTCATGAGAAGCGGGCCGTGCAGCTCGATCTGATCGATGAAGTGGCAACGGTACTCTTCTTCGAGAAGACCATTCAAGGCGCCCTGGCTGACGAAAGAGGGGAAACCTTTCTGGTCTTTCACGACCGGGAGGAAGGGTCGACGGAGGGGCTTTCTCCCGGTGATCCGGAGTATGTGGCCCGGAAATGGGGATTTACGATTCTCGATGTCGCGACGGGCACGACCCGATTGATTTTGACCGATCTCGAGGTAAATACTGCCACGATTTGGTCCCCGCCAACCGGTAATGCACAGGCCTATATGACCTATGCCGAGCCACGGCCCGGGGAGCGAAAAGAGGCTCATTATGACGTACTCCGTGTCGATCTGGGAACCTTCGGAAAGGATACCTTCCGACTGGCCAGTCTGCCCGACGGAATCGGCGTCATCCCGGAGGCGGAAAAAGTATTCATCAATCAGATTCATCCCCAGGGGCGGATGACGTTCGTGGACGTCGAAACCCAGCACCGCCAGACGGTGACGGGATATCAGCTCAACGCAGGGATTGATTGAAATTGGGAATGGAAGTGGACCATAACGCTGTGGTCGAGACAGGAGGAAGTACAATGCGCAGTATACGTCGAATACTGGTGATGGTGGCCGTCGCACTGATTGTCGCCGGATGTGGCAAGGAGCCGAATCCGGGTTGGGACGAGCCGCTGGAGCCGGTGGGTCCGGTGATGATGGAGCACGGCATGGTCTATCTCGACCAGGCCTTTGAAGAACTCATCGTTCTTCGGCCACAGGTGGAGGACGAACAGGCCCAACTGGAGATCGACCGCGTCGAGACCGGGGCGTTGCCCGTCCAGATGGAACCCTCGGCAAGTGGCCGTTCGCTCTATGTGATCAACCGCGATGAACAGACATTGAGTGTCTTCGATATCGGTTCCGAAGATATCGAGCGCTCCGATGTGGATATCGATGGGGTCTATGATCAAATCACGGTGGATCCCGAAGGGGAGTTCATCTTGTTGTCTCATTCCGGCAATGCTCCGGACGCCATTGTCCAAAACGTCAACGAGGTGGGCATCATCGATCTGCGAGGTGGCGTCCCACAGCAGATCGAAGTGGTGACGCTACCTACCCAGGCGGACAACCTGAAATTCATGCCACCATTTCAATTGGACGGAACGTCGGAGCGACTCGTCGTAGCGATGGCGACAAATGAGGTGTCGGTTCTCGATCTGAATGCCACGGAGGACTACGATCGAGTGCGCCGGGCACCGCTGACCATCAGTCAAGCCGATGAGCTGGAACCGACGGACGTGGTATTCAATCCGCCATCGTCGGAGCGCCCCGATCACGCAAGTCTATTTATCCTCGACGCCTCCTCCGATGATGTCACCGAGATCGTGTTGCAACCGTCGACGCGGGAGGACGAGCACCGCCGATTGGCACTTACCTTCAACCAGTTGGCCGCAGGCAATCAGCCCCATCGGATCGCCGTGCTGGAGCTCAATCTCGACGACGAGCGCCGAACGAAGCGGCTTTTCGCTCTCGACGGTCAACAGCCGCAATTTTCGTTGATCGATGTGGACTCCGGGGAGAGTGTGACCTTCGATTTGCCGATGTCGTCGCCGGCGGATGGAATGGAGGTTTTCTCCATGGAGGTGCCCGGTGAGAGTCGGGTTGAAAAACGGGTCCTCGTCTACTCCCGCGACTCGGAGCTGGTGGCGATGATTCGCCCGGAGAGTATCGCCGTCGGCAGTGATACGCCGACACTGGGACGAACCATTGAGGAGATGCGTCTGTCGGCGACGCCCTCCCAGATCATCATGGCCGGCGGGGCCAACCCCGACCGGGCGGTGGCGCTCCACAGCGGCGGCCAGGAGGGGGCGACGGTGCTCAATCTGGCGGCCAACCAAAATTGGTGGCTCAGCGGGTTCAATCCATCGCAGATGGTCCTCGATGGCCGCACAGCCTATGGCATTTTCGGCAATACCTCCCATTTGGTGCGCGTCAATCTGGAGTCCGGTCAGACCACGTCATTTGAGCTTCCCGATCGAGGACGCTCGCTGTTTTTGAGCCCCGACAAGGAATCCATTTTGGTGCGCCACGACGGTGTGGATGGGCGATTTACCATCCTCCCACGGGCCACTCTTCTTCCCGATAATGCCCGACTCTTTGAGCATGTGTTTTTGCATGGCGTACTGGACTACGAGGCGATCGATGAATAAAGCGAATCAGGAGATGACCATGATGTATTGGAGTCTAAAAGCAGTGATCGGTTTCGTGGCCTTTGCCCTGGTGATGAGTGCGTCCACCGCCTTTGCCGACCAGGCTTATCTGGAGTTTCACGGCGGCTCCTTCGACACCGCTGATTCCGGTTATGTCAATATGATCGGTGACGAACCGGCCTCCACCGGTCCCGGCGTGGTGCTGGGCTTTGAGCCGGCGGCCATCGACGGGCTGCGGCTGATCGCCCTCTACGGCAGCGATCACTTTAATGAAAATCGGTTTGCCCGAGAGCTGACGGTGGAGTGGGGGCGGCAGAGGGTGATGGCCGGGGCGGATTATCGGCTGGCGGTGATCGGAGATCGCGTCAAGCCGATGGCTCGCCTGGCCTTTGGCTACGCCTATCAATCGCTGGGCCTGGAGGCTGAGAGCCGGGAGTACCGCGATACCAATCACGGTCTGATAGGAACCGCCGCCGGTGGGCTGGAGGCGACCATCTTCGACAGCTCCCAGGCCGACACCGGCATTCTCAGCCATCTATCCTTTGGAGTGAATCTGTTATTTGGTTACTCCTGGCAGACCGAGGCCAGTTTTGATTCCATGCAATCTCAGGACGCTCCCGAGGAGCCCGACGATGACGATCCCTGGCGCCGCGCCGACTACGACGCCGGATCGATGCATCTGCATGGGATGACGATCAACTTTGGATTGATGATGCAATACCAATTCTGAGTAGGGCTTTGAGGCGGCAGTTCTTGACACCGTGGAGCCAAACGACCAAATTTAAAGAGCCGGACTCCTTTCGCATAAGGAGTGTGGATGACAAAAGCGGTTACGGCCCGCCGCGCTACTGACGACGCGTTTTTGAAATGCGATAAACGTTCGGTGTGGTGCGGTCGTAGGACCGAGCGAACTGGTCGTCGTCCTCATCCACACTGCTACATCCAAAGGAGTGCGCAATGGCCACGGCAAACGATATCACCCCTCCCGACTATACCCAGCCCACAGAGCAGGCCGTCGCCCCGGAAGGCGGAGAATTGGCCCACCGACAACTGCGAGACGGTGAGTTCTGGCGCGATATGCCCGTTTTTGCAGACGTCACCGAGGAGGAGTTTCTCGACTACAAATGGCAGATGAAGAACTCCCTATACGGCGAGCGACGCCTGATGGAGTTGATGGATGGATTGGCTCCCCCGGAGTTTATTGAGGATGCCAAACAGGGATTTGCCAGAGCTCCCATGGCGGTGCGGGTTACCCCCTATTTATTGAGTCTGATCGACTGGGATGATCCCTGGAGTGATCCGATACGTACCCAGTTTATCCCCATCGCCTCCCGATTGACCGACGATCACCCGATGTTGACCCTGGACTCCCTCCACGAGCAAAGCGACGCCCCCGTCGATGGATTGACCCACCGATATCCGGACAAGGCGCTGTTTTTGCCCCTCGATACATGCCCCGTCTACTGCCGGTTTTGCACCCGCAGCTATGCCATCGGCGTCGATACTCAGACGGTGGAAAAGGTCAAACTTCGGGTCAACCCCGAGCGCTGGGAGCAGGCCTTTGAATATATCGAGAATTGTCCTCCCCTCGAGGATATCGTGATCAGTGGTGGCGATGCCTATAATTTGGCCTTTAAGCACATTGAGGCCATCGGAATGCGGCTCTTGGAGATGCCCAATATTCGACGCCTTCGATACGCCTCGAAGGGGCTGGCCGTCATGCCGATGAAGATCTTGAGCGATCCGCGGTGGCTCGATGCCATGACCCGGGTTGTCGAGCGAGGGCGCGAATTGCATAAACAGGTGGTCATTCACACCCATTTTAATCATCCCAACGAAGTCACCGAGATCAGCCGCCGGGCCCTGAACAAACTCTTCGAGCGCGGCATCGTGGTTCGCAATCAAACGGTGCTGCAGCGCGGGGTCAACGACGATCCAAAGACCATGGCCTCATTGGTCAAGCGATTGGGGGAGATCAATATCCACCCCTACTACGTCTACCAACACGATATGGTTCAGGGAGTCGAGGATCTGCGCACCTCC
>SKPJ01000095.1 GCA_007119595.1 Myxococcales bacterium | reverse complement strand
TCATCGACCTCCCGTTTGCCGGCCACTTTCCGAAGCCGGAAAGATGTGGCGGTTTACGGCGTCGCCGCGTACGTACAGGATTAGACTCTGCTGCCGGGATGGAGAACAAAAGGGAGAGAATCGTGAAGAGGACTGTGGTTGTGTTGTTGATAGGGATCGCTGTCGGCGCGTTGTCGGTGCTGGTAGTGACGGCTGGCGATGAGGACGACAAGCGGAACTTCGATGCTCTTGGGGCCACCGATGCTTCGGCGGTGGACGATGAGGTGAAGTCCGATGGGATGTACCGGCCGGAAGATGAAAGTGACGAGTCCTGTGAAGAAACACTTGCCATGGTGCAAGAGGCGCACGCCACGGCCATTGAGGATTACAGCAAAAACGAGGAGATGGTCGACTACCTGTCGGAACTTGTTGAGCGAAGCGGCGCTGCATCGCCGGCGGGGAAAGCGATGGGATTTCCGGAGGAGCTCGACGATCACTTTCATCCCGATTCCTTTGCCAGAGCCGTCGAGGAATTGCAGACGAGTAGTCCCGACTTTTTCGGCGATGAAACAGACGTCGATTGCGAGGAATATCCCTGCATCATCGAATTTCAAAGCGATGAGCGGCCCCGGGATATCGATTTTGACGATCGCTGTCCGGCCATCGAAGAGCAATTTGGCGATTCCGGCTTGAGGAGCAACGGCGTCGAAATTGGCGAGGACATCTTCGTCCAGCTCATCCCTACCGGGACGGGAGTTGGGCTCGCCGAGCATCTCGATTCGTACCGGGGCAACCTCGATAAACGACTGAGACATCGCTGGCAGTCGAGGCGCCAGAAATTGAGTGCCGACCGTTATGAAGAGGCCTGCATGTTCGAGGGTGACGCCGATGCCTGTATTCAGATGGCACGGGCGATGTGGTCGCTACCCGAGGAGCGCGAGGTGTATCTGGTCCTGGGGTGTGATGAGCGCGACGCCCGAGCCTGTCACAGCTATGCCCGAAGTCGGTGCATCGACCGGGGGCGCTGCGACGCCACCAGCGAGGAGTTTGCCCGGCGTGCCATCAGGCTCGACACCGACAACGAGCGATATCATCGAACGCTGGGTGCCTTACTCTGCGAGCGCGGTCAGTCGGCGGGCGCCGATGCGGCGTGGCAAAGAGCCTGTAACCTGGGACATACTGCATCTTGTGACAGGCGGTGTCCGGGGTAAGCAGGGTCCCTGAATGGCACTGTAAAGCCATGGGTCGAAAAACGCTAAAGTGAGTTCGCCGTTTGGTAAACCCCAGGTAGATTCGATGACCGGTGATTGTGGAAGTACTCATTGAAAATCGACAGGATGACAGGCCCAACCCAGCGAATCGACACTGTCGGCGTAATATACAAAGGTCGGCTCGGCGGGCAATTCGATAAGTAGTGCGTCAAAGAGCGTATTTGTCTCGATATCGATGCTCCCCGGCTGCAGTATCCATGGCTCGTGATGCACATCACCCCGCAAGATCGAGTCCCCACCTGCCACGTAATACAGATACCGCTCCATTATCCACTCTTGGAAGCTTCCCTCTTCTGCAACCTCGGCGGGACCAGTGGGCGAGTAGGTGGCCACAAACTCTGCCTGCGGCTCTCCTGAGTGCGTGCGAATCGACCGAAAATTGACAACATCTCCCGCAACACTCATATCCAGTTCGGCGTTCAAATATGGGAGATAAAAGAAAGTGCGTGCCCCCCAGACTGCCAGACGGCTGGCTGCGTCCAGGCTTAAAAACCAAACGCCGGGCCCACCTTCTTCCGTGGTGACATATGTGCGCACGTTGACTTCGGGAAAGTACATTTGTCGCGGCGACCAGGTAAACCCCCGCAGCGAAGTATTGTCCATCGCAAAAGGAAGAATACTGATCCAGGCCTTTCCCTCCCAGGTATCGACCGCCAGCCGATCCGGGACCAACCGGCGTAACTGCCTGGGCTCAATGGGCCAATGAGCAGCCAGCAGGTTCACCCAACTCATCGTCATCACCCATGGACGCTTCGGCTTCGGCCACCGGCGATGCTCGGTTTTTCTCAAAATACTCTTCCAATTCGGCATGTCCTACTCCTACTCGCCACGTATTCCTGCCACTATCCTGCCTTATCTGTGCCCGGTCAATCCCACCGATGGTGGTCCCGGGTCGCGATCGCACCCTGGCAGATCATTACCACGGTCAGGGGCTACAATTGCCGCACCAAACGACGGGTGCGGCGGGTTTGGGGGCATGCGGGGCGATGGGAATGGACACGAGGCGTCCGAGGTCGATTGGCCTACGGATTATGAGTTTTGCGCAAAACCCGCGGCGTCCGTCGTTCGACGTCGCAATTGTAGCCCGGGCCCGACCGGAGCGAAGCACAGGGAGCCCCAGATACGCCGACCGACAGCAGCACCAAACCCCGATACTCTAGTCCGCTCCCGGAATCTCTCCGGCCCGTTTACTCACTTTATCGTCGAAAAAGATCGTCGTCTTGAGCAAGGGCATCTCCAGCATCTCGACAAATGGGTCTGAGGGATGAATCGGGTATGCCGACAGACAGACGTATATGAGGGAAGACACATGTAGTGGTCCGACGGTTAATTCGTCGACCCGAAGTGCTCATCGTAGCTTTCTGCGAACCAAACCTGTGGTCACAGGTCCCGCTCTGTGGGCTCCACATTTTCGAACAACTGCCGAAGGTCCTCGATAAACGGGTCGATGTACCCGTCGAATTCGGTGTGATTCCGCCGGTAGCCCTCGTTGCCCCTTAGACTCATCACACCGACACCAGTTTCGTTCCCGAAGTAATCGCGCTGAAAGTAAGCCGCCCGACGGAGGTATTCTTCTTGCCCTTCAAGATCGATGTGGTGCTCAGCGGTCTCCCAGTCTTGCTCGCGCATGTCCGTGACAATACGAAAGACATCGAATGCGTGGTGTCGGCCTTCATCTGACTTCTCATCGGTACGGTCTTTTCGGTCGTGGAAGGCATGTAACTTCAAAATGAGGTAATTGAAACTCGACGGGATATAGACCTCCGTTTCCCGATACCGTTCCGTGTCGAGCACCGAGCTGAGGTCAATCGGAATCGCACCGATTTCGATGCCGGCGGCCTCCGGCGTCAGGCGGCCGTGAATCTCGGTGACGTGATGAGGACGAGCCCTGTTCCCTTTCTGCTTCACGTCGTCGGCCTTTTCCTGTGTGGGAGGTGCAGTCAACAGGTCGATGCCGACTTCCCGCGGCCAATCCTCTGTTTTGATTTTTCGTACGAACTGGAAATAACGAACAGCGACCTCGTAGTTCATCGCGTCGCGAATGACGTCGCGAATTCGGGCCATCTTCTCCGCGTCGGCGATGATGTCCGCCGACAGAAGGACATCGAGATCCTCGGTCGATCTTGACCCCGGCCGTCGAGGATAACGGGGCGACCGGGGACCGAATCCCGCCAGGCAGATGTCGCGAAGATACAGTCCCATTCCACCGCCGAGTATCAGAGAAATTCCGTCGTCGCGCAGAAGACTGTTCAGCTTCACAAGTTCGTCGAGGAGTATCTCAAACATCGCCGCCAAACTCCGAAAGGATCCTATTGTCGCGAATGGCCCGGCCGAGTTGACGTTCGCGTTTGTCGAGCCGGGACAGGGCCAGATACGTCTCGACGGGTGAGGCCCATCGGCCTCGGCGATCGAAGTAGATATACGTATCTTCGGTTCTGGAAACGATTGTGTTGTAGAAACGAGAGTCTTCAAATTCCTCGAGTTGGTTGTGGGGGAGGGGCGACCGAGTATAGACCACACCAACGGTCGGAGGAGTCGTCACCGTGTACTTCTCCGCCGAAGTCTCGCCGCTCCACATCCAGTGCTCACCAAACAACTCTCCCAGAAGCTCGCCCTCTGCCTCATCGGGTAATTTCACCTTCACGGTATCGACGAATTCCGGCGCTCGGTAGCCGTCGCGTAGGCGGTCAAGTAGCTTTCGGGGCTGCAAAAGGCGAATCGCACCGCGTCGTTTCTCGATGAGCAGTTCCTCATCGAGACGGTTCAATACCTTCGAGACCGTTGCCAGGCTGACCTCGCCATTTCGTTCTCGAATCCCCTGGTGGATTTCACCGACCTGCTCGAATATCCGAGGCTCGGACAGCAAGAATCGGCCGACCAACGAGCTTCGCCGCGAATAGATCTTCTTGATCGGTCGGGACTCCGGGTACTCATTCGGTCGATCCAGCCGGATCGCCAATAGCTCGTCGCACAACATCAGATAGTTTCCGTTCAGGTCGATTCCGCTGACGTCGGCCCGCCGAAGCTCCTCGACCACCCCGTCGGTCAGATGGGGGACGATGATCACCGGACACCATTCTTCTTCGGTCGCTTCTGCGACGTCGCGGATCTGCGACGCAGCAGTGCGTACTAGGCGCGGGGTCGAACGCCCCTTCACCTCGGCAAGACACCGGATGCGGTGCTCTCTCCAGACCACGTCGAACGTCGCATCGACCCGCCAGTTCCCTTCGAGGGAAACATCTCGTCTGAATTTTTCGATTCGGATCGGCTCGTAGGACTGCTCGCCATGCGCGATAGTGTTGCGGAAATTGTCGATTACGCCGGAAGTCTTCATTTTCGTATGCCCGCATTTTTCCTGTTTGCGAAAACCGCCTATTCGGGAAAATAACCGATGCCGGCACTATCTTCCAGCTTATTTTCGCAAATTAATTATTTTCTTATATAAGAAAACTCTCTATATACGAAAACGGGACGGTGCGGCGGGTTCGCGAGTATGCGGGGTGAAGCAGATTGTGCGGACCCACTAAATGCGTTGCTCACGCGGCGCCGATTGGCGGGTGTCGGAGTTCACCACCAGAGCGAGAATCGAAGGTCTGGTTCTGATCGGTTTAACTGCGATCGACCGTTGCGCGGACATGGTAGCCGGAGACGCCGCGTTCTTTGAGGCGCGGCATATTGTCGTAGACCTCCGACGGAACGCGGAAGATCTCGATGTCGGTGAAGTCAGCGTCTCGAAGTGCGGTGGTTATCTGGGATGGGGCCCGGCAGGTAAATAAGATCCGATTGTCCAGATTGCCGCCCAATTCGTCGATGACGTAAGAGTCGACTCTGGTGGATTCCAATAGTGATAAGAGTCGACTCTGGTGGATTCCAATAGTGACATAAACAGAACACCTCCGTCGGTGAGATGACGGCGGAAACTGGTGAGAGCATCCGGGGCCATTGACATCGATGAATGGGGCCGAAAGACTACCGTCCTCAATCCATCGATTATCTAGTGGACCACGGAGGGAGTCATGCCGGGAAAGATCGATCCAGCAGCCAGACGGTTGTACGACGTTGCCGAATTATTCGTGGAGCGAGCGCTTCGTGACGATGATTCGCTCTTTACTCCGGGGCGGCCAATCTGGACTCAAGAGAATCTCGATGATCTTCACCGAGAGTTTGTGGAAAATCCCGTCGATGGAGAGTCTTTTCTCGACAAGCTCAGCAATCAGATCCGGGATTCTCGGGGGGAAGTGGTTCAGTTGATGGCCGAAGTTATCTACTTCCATCTTCTGATCGTCGATTCAAGTACGATGCGTGGCCAAACAAAGCGCGAGCTCGTTCGCACCGTGCTGGGATGGATGGACAAGCCCGTGGATCTGGAGCAGGACTTGGGCCAGACCTTGGATGATGGAATCGTCAGTCCCGGCACAGCTTATTTGACGGCCCGACCGTGGTTGTTGACCTATCTCATAACGTTCTTCCGTCGGTGGAAGCAGCTCGACGACAAAAGTCGGCACCGCTTGCTTGACGACCCCTGGCAGTTCCGTGAAATGGTGATGGAGATAGACATCAAGTACTCCCGAAGCCAACGTCACGCTGTAATCCACCTGGTCTTTCCGGAAGCCTTTGAAGACATTACATCGGTGCGGATAAAGCGGGAGATCGCCGAACGGCTCAAACGTTTCGTAGATTCTGATGCCACCAATCTGGATGCGAAGCTCCCGCAGATTAGAAGGGGAATCACCGAAC
>SKPJ01000569.1 GCA_007119595.1 Myxococcales bacterium | reverse complement strand
GCTTCACTGACGGGACTGTTAGCGGTTGAAGAGTCAGGCTCTGGATCGGTGGATTCGCTCATCTGGGCTCCAGATTCGGTGATTGGTCCGGACGTCGCGCCCGATTCGCGAGAGCCGGAGAGAAGACTGGGGATAAGTGTTGACCATGGAGATATCGTGTGTGCAATGCCTTCGATGAGTCAAGTTCTTCACCGAAAGCCCCGCCGTCCCCTAAATTGGCTTTGATTCCAACGGCAACGGAGCAAGGGGTCAAAACGGCAACGTCATCTCCCTCGATGGCTCCAATACGGTCTATCCCGTTGCCGGTGTCAACTCCGAGGAATTTAGCGCCGCCACCAGCATCAACACCGCCGCCATTGTCATCCGGAAACTACATACTAATGCAATCGGGTTCTCCGGGAATGGTCAGTTGAAATGTCTCCTCACCGTGATTCACCGCATAATTCCCCTCCTGCTCGAACATGAGTTGACCGCAATCGGCGTGAAAATCATTGCAATCCTCGGTGCAGGATTCATTGAGGTGGGTCGTATTGGAATAGGAAGCGCTTGTCGACAAGGTGACTTCGTCGTCGTCGATGTCGATCTGGCATTGGGCCTGCATATCCTCGGTACACGATGAGGAAAGGCAGGCTTGTTTGCTAAATGTCACCGGAAACGGTTCTCCAGCCTCCAACTCCGCCTGGGGTTGACCACCGGCATCAAATTCACCGAAGCAAAACCGGCCCTCGTCCTCAAAGCTTCGCTCCAATGGCGTCGGTGCATCATCTTGGTTCTCCTCTACACAGCCCCGATTATCTCCCGGTTCCCAGTAATAATGGCGGTCGCCGTGCAGGACTACAAAGCTCGCATCTTGGACTTCGATCTCGCCGCAATGGGCCACCAAATTGGAACACACGGAGTCGTCGGGAGGACAGGGAGAGGTAGAGGTGTAAGCTCCAGAACTACTGATGACATATACGCCGTCTCCCTGGTCGTGGAGTTGACACTCTCTCTGGCTACTGATGTCACAACTTCCCAGGCAGGTATCGATCATCACATTGACCTCCACAGTGCTCCCCACCTCCATTGGGGGACCTTCGTGTTCGGCATGGAAGTCCATGAGCAGGCTCTCCTCAATGCCGAGGCAAATCGCCCCCTGATCTTCGAGCACGATCTCCTCTGTTTCCGATACATTCGCGTCCTCCGAGGGGTCGGAACCGGTATCATCTGCGGGCTCTAAACCGGTATCGTCTGCGGGCTCTGAACCGGCATCGTCTGCGGGCTCTGAGCCGGCATCGTCTGCGGGAACGGCGGAGGCATCTTCGCCGGGCTCAAACCCCACGTCGAACGCCTGTTCTTCATCGGACTCGCTACAGGCGCCGAGAATGAATAGCGCGAAGAGACAAAATAAGATGGTCGCTCGCATGAGTTTTCCTTCACGGTGGTAAGGACTACCAGAAAAATCGTATCCATCACTCTATCTCGTTCGTCAAATAACTAAAACGCACCGCCGGCGATGTCAGCCCCCGGTTATTGACTTCGTTCGTCCCCAGCGAGGACGATGTGGTACTCCAACCCACGACGGCCCCATCCACCGTTCCCTTTTAACCCCGGCAACTCCCATGTCCCAGATCGACTTTAGCACGAAAGTTACCTCCATCGATGGCGAGGAATACACCCTTGAGAAATACCGTGGAGAGCTTCTCTTGATCGTCAATACGGCCAGCAAGTGCGGTTTTACACCCCAATTTGAGGGCCTGGACAAATTGTGGCGAGAATTTGGTGACCAGGGTCTGCGTGTTCTGGGATTTCCATGCAATCAATTCGGCAATCAAGATCCGGGCACCAACGACGAGATCGCTAGCTTCTGCCGAGTAAATTACGGCGTCACCTTTCCCATGCATGAGCGCATCGAGGTCAACGGCTCCGGGACCCACCCCCTATTTCGCCAGTTAAAGAAGGGCGCTCCGGGCATTCTCTCCACGAAGGCCATCAAGTGGAATTTCACTAAATTTCTCGTCGACCGCGATGGCACGATCCTGGAGCGCTATGGTCCCAAGACTGAGCCGGAACAACTTCGAGATGACATTGCTGCCCGACTTCACGCTCCATCTGAGTAGGCTTTGTGCCACAATCTCGCTCCGAAGTCCTCGGCTCGGCGACGTTCGTCCCTCATCAACCTCCCAATCTCCATTGGTTTTTTGGTAACTCCGGCCGATCGAGTGATAGGGAGGGATTCCGTGGCAATATAAAGGACGATTCTAAAGAGAGGGCGTTGCTGCAATCTCCTTTATTATCAATGGTTTGGGATTGTCACACCCTTGTCACACGATTTGCGTCGACAGCCCCGGGGTCAACCACTACTAATCAGGCCAATCAATGGTTGGTGACCCGGCTCCAGTAGATGTGCTGGCACTTCTCCAATACAGCGCCGAATGCCCCCCGAGGAGATGTTGTATGAACGTAAAACGGATTGGCTTACTCGCCGTTATCACGATTTTCACTTTCTCTATGATCGCTTGCGACGGCAACGGAGCAAATGGTCAGAACGGCAATGTCATCTCCCTTGATGGTTCCAATACGGTCTATCCCGTCGCCGGTGCCATCTCCGAGGAATTCAGTGCCGCAACCAGCATCAACACGACCGTCGGTGTCTCCGGAACGGGCGGGGGATTCCAACGCTTTTGTCGAGGTGAGATCGACATCACAGGTGCTTCGCGGCCGATTCGGGATTCCGAACTGCAGGCCTGTGCAGAAGGGGGAGTGGATTATCTGGAATTGCCCATCGCCTACGACGGCATCACGGTCGCCGTACATCCCGACAACGACTGGGTCGACGAGATGACCGTCGACGAGCTCAAGAAATTATGGGAGCCCGCCGCGCAAGGTAAGATCACACACTGGAATCAAATCCGCGACGAATGGCCAGAGCGGCGAATCGAGCTCTTTGGAAATAGCACCGACAACGGCACCTACGACTACTTCACACACGCCATCGTCGGCGAGCAGCACTCGAGTCGGGGGGACTATACGGGAAACGTCAATGGCAATATTCTCATCCAGGGTATCTCCAATAATACCAACGCCCTCGGCTTCTTCCCCTTCGCCTATTATTTTGAAAACCAAGATCGGGTCCGCTCGATTGGCATCGCTCTCGACGAGGACTCGCCAGCGGTTGTGCCCAGTCAGGATTCCATCAACGACGGCAGCTACCAGCCGCTGGCGCGGCCCATGTTCTTTTATGTCTCCACGGAGGCCGCCGAGCGCGAAGAGGTTCAGCAATTCATCGAATTTATCGCCGCCGAAGGACCGGAGTTGATCCGCGAGGTCGGCTATGTCGACCTGCCGCAGTCGAGCTACGAAATGGTGCTGGCTCGCTTCGACCAACGCATCACGGGTACGGCGTTTACCGTCGACGGCGCCCAGGTGGGCATCACCGTCGAAGAGCTTCTCAAACACGCTCAGACGGATCCGTCCTAAGTGCTGACGCCATCTCCCCAGCCATCCCCCCGTTCTTCTGGAAAAGACCGGGGGCTCGCCGATCTGAGCGGAGCGCGGGCCTCAGGTTGGAGCGAGCGCCTCATCGAGGTCGTATTATGGACCTGCGGGGCCCTGTCGATACTGGTCACGTTGGGCATTTTATACGTCTTGGCCGTCCAGACGTTCGCCTTTTTCTCGGAAGTGTCGATCCTGGATTATGTGGGTGATACCCAGTGGACACCTCTATTTGCGGATAGCCGCTTTGGGGTCTGGCCGCTGGTCTCGGGGACGATGCTGACCACGACGATCGCCATTGCCGTAGCCCTTCCCTTCGGTCTGTTGGCCGCCATCTATCTGAGTGAATTCGCGACGGATCGAACCCGCAGTATCTTCAAGCCCATGCTGGAGATTTTGGCCGGGGTCCCCACGATCGTCTACGGTTATTTCGCCCTGGCGACGGTGACGCCGGTCCTGCAGCTATTTGTTCCCGGCCTGCAAGGCTTCAACGCCTTAAGCGCCGGGCTGGTCATGGGCATCATGATCATTCCCATGATCTCATCGCTCAGTGAAGATGCCCTCTCCAGTTTGCCCGATCAATTGCGGGAGTCGGCCTACGTACTGGGCATTAATCCGGTGAAGACAATCCTCTTCATAAGCCTTCCGGCGGCGCGCTCCGGTATCGTCGCCGCCGTCACCCTCGCCATCTCCCGCGCCATTGGCGAGACCATGATCGTCGCCGTCGCCGCCGGTCAGATGGCCAATCTGACCATGGATCCCCGCGACTCTGTCCAGACCATGACCGCCTATATCGTCCAGGTCAGCATGGGCGACGTCCCCACAGGCACCATTGAGTACCGCACCATCTTTGTGGTGGGAGCCACCCTCTTTGCCATGACCTTCACCATGAATCTGATCGGTCAGCGCTTCGCCCGAAAGGTGCGCCATCAATGAAGATATCGACCGCCGATGCCAATCACCGTTGGGGTGAACAGCTCTTTCGCTATCTGTGTATGGCCGCCGTGCTCATCCCTCTGCTCATCTTAGGGATCCTGGTATTGGACACGTTTATCGACGGATTGGAGCGGCTCAGTTGGGAGTTCTTGAGCAGCTTCCCATCGCGCATTGCCATGCGCGCCGGATTTTGGCCAGCTCTGGTGGGGAGCATCTACCTCATCGGATTGACGGCGCTGATCGCCATCCCCGTGGGTGTGGGGGCGGCGATTTATCTCAACGAATACGGTGAACAGCACTGGTTCGCTGATTTTATCGAGATCAATATCGCCAATCTGGCCGGCGTGCCCTCCGTAATCTACGGATTGCTCGGCCTGGAGCTCTTTGTGCGAGCCTCAGGCATGGGCCGAAGCCTTCTGGCCGGCGCTCTGACATTGGCGTTGCTCATCTTGCCCATCGTGATTCTCGCCTCTCGCGAAGCCCTACGATCGGTACCCGATTCGCTGCGCAGCGCCAGCTACGGACTCGGCGCCACGAAATGGCAGACCATCCGACAGGTGGTCCTGCCGATGGCCCTTCCGGGGATTTTGACGGGTACGATTCTGTCGGTCTCTCGGGCCATCGGCGAGACAGCACCACTGATTGTCGTTGGCGCACTTTCCTATATGACATTCGTACCCAGCGGTATTCACTCCGAATTTACGGTCATGCCCATCCAGATCTACGACTGGGTCACTCGTCCGCAGGAGGAGTTTTTGATCAACGCCGCCGCCGGGATCATCGTCTTGTTGATGACCATGCTCCTACTCAATGCCCTGGCGATCGTATTGCGCAATCACTACCAGAACCGGTTTCGCTAGCACACATAGGTTTGAGAAATCACACACCTCGGAGTCTTCCGTGACGACGAAAATCAAAGTTCGAAAGATCACCGCCTCCTACGGCGACGAAGAGGTACTTCATGGCATTGATATGAATGTCCCGGCCAATGCGGTGACAGCTCTCATTGGTCCCTCGGGCTGCGGCAAGTCGACGTTTCTGCGGTGTCTCAACCGAATGCACGAGACGATCACCGGCGCCACGGTTACCGGCGACGTTATCCTCGACGGCCACAATATTTACGCTGAGGACATCGATCCGGTTCTGGTCCGCCGTCATATCGGTATGGTCTTTCAAAAACCGACGCCCTTTCCCTACTGGAGCATTCGCGACAACGTTTTGGCCGGCCTGAAATTGACGGGGAGCCGCAAGGACTACGACGCTGACGCCATCGTGGAGCGAGCGCTCAAAGGAGCCGCTCTCTGGGAAGAGGTAAAAGATAAATTGAGCAGCCCCGGTACCAGCCTCTCCGGCGGTCAGCAACAACGATTGTGCATCGCCCGCTCCATCGCCGTCGAACCCGAGATACTGCTCATGGATGAGCCCTGCTCGGCCCTCGATCCCATCGCCACTGCCCGGGTCGAGGAATTGATCGCCGAGTTGCGCGATGATTATACCCTCGTCGTGGTGACCCATAATATGCAACAGGCCCGGCGCGTCTCCGATAAGACAGCGTTCTTGATGCTCGGCGAACTCGTGGAATTTCGTG
>SKPJ01000476.1 GCA_007119595.1 Myxococcales bacterium | reverse complement strand
CGCTCTTGGTCAGGCGTGCCCTGTGTAACAGGTCGCGCACATCGACGATCGTACCCGGCGCAGCGGAGATGCCGTGGCGGCGATGGCGCAGCTTCTGGACCCACTCGATGACGCGCCGATCGAATGCCTCGTTGCTTCCCAGGGTGTAGTACAACTGCTTTCGACCCTCGAGCCACATCGGAAGTTTTTCGTCGAGCTCACGCAACTCAAACGCCGCATCGGCTCCGTGGTTTTCAATTGCCCCCTCTGCTCCGGCGCGACGCCCCTCCCAGCGCTCTTTTTTCTCATCGCGATCGGGGACAAACATCACGAATTCACCCTCGCCATGCCCCGGCGCCAGTAGGAGCACTGCATTCGGCTCTCGAAAGCCACTTAGATATAGCACGTCACTGGAGGGACGATAGCGATAGTCGGTGTCGTTGGAGCGATTGCGCGGTGGTGGTCCAACGATGATCGCCACCGCTTCGTCGCCGATCTGGTACATCAGCCGACTGCGGCGACGCTCGAAGACCTCGGAGGAAAGAAAATCCATGAACAGCTCTCCAAATGGGAATGGAAAATCAATCGTTCGCCCGGCCATGGTGCCATCTCACCGCCACGCTGTCGATCGTGACAGTTCACCGCCCAGAACAGGAGATCCGGACCTCCGTAGGAATCGGCCAGCCTTGACAGGAATAGCCACATTTGGTCAATCGTTGTGGTCAGCAACCACCGCCGAATTGAGCTTCATCTCCCAAACTTGGAGTTATTCACTCATGACTGCCTCTCCCGTTGACGTCGCCCCGAGCTTTTTGTCCACCGGACAACCCCTTTTTAACGACCTGCCCTTTCGCGTCGCCGATCTGTCTCCGGAAACGGTGGCGTTTGGTCGAAAGGAGATCGACCTCGCAGAAGTGGAGATGCCCGGTCTGATGGCACTTCGCGAAAAATACGGCGAAAAAAAGCCGCTGAAAGGAGCTCGTATCTCCGGCTCCCTGCATATGACGGTGCAGACGGCGGTACTGATCGAAACACTGGTCGAATTGGGCGCTCGCGTCCGATGGGCCTCCTGTAATATCTACTCCACCCAAGATCACGCCGCGGCGGCCGTCGCCGTCGGTCCCGACGGGACCGCCGACGATCCCCGGGGCATTCCCGTATTCGCCTGGAAAGGCGAAACCCTCGAGGAGTATTGGTGGTGTACATTCCAGGCCCTGAACTGGCCCGGCGAGGAGGGTCCGACGTTGATCCTCGACGATGGCGGAGACGCCACATTGCTGGTCCACGAGGGATATAAATTCAACCAGGAAGAAAGCCAGCCCGATCCTTCGACGGCGGACAACAAGGAGTTTTCCATCGTCCTTCAGCTATTGGCCGACCTCCACGAGATCGACGACCAATATTGGAACCGCGTCGCCCCCGGTATCCAGGGCGTCAGTGAGGAGACGACCACCGGTGTGCATCGGCTGTATCAGGCCCAAGAAGAGGGCACTCTGTTATTTCCCGCCATCAACGTCAACGACTCGGTGACCAAGAGCAAATTCGATAATATCTACGGATGCCGCCACTCCGCCGTGGACGCCATCATGCGGGCCACCGACGTGATGCTCGCCGGCAAGCGTGCGCTGGTCTGTGGCTACGGCGATGTCGGCAAGGGATCGGTGGAGTCATTGCAGGGCCAAAAAACCAAAGTCTCGGTCTCCGAGATCGACCCCATCTGCGCGCTGCAGGCCTGTATGCACGGCATCGATGTCATCACCGTCGAGGAGGCGCTGGAGCGGGATTTCGATCTCTATATTACGGCCACTGGCAATTTTCATGTCATCACCGCCGAGCATATGAAGCAGATGAAGCACAACGCCATCGTCTGCAATATCGGCCACTTCGACAACGAAATCGACATGGCCGGACTGGAGCAGATGCGGGAGCGCGGCGAAGTCGAAAAAATCGAGATCAAACCCCAGGTCCACGAGTGGCGCTTTGCAGACACCGGCAATAGCATCATCATCCTCGCCGAGGGTCGTCTGGTGAATCTGGGCTGCGCCACCGGCCATCCAAGCTTCGTGATGAGTGCGTCCTTCACCAACCAGGTGCTGGCCCAGATGGAACTCCATCAGAATGCCGACGACTACGGTCTGGAAGTGGTCACCCTCCCCAAAAAGCTCGACGAACACGTCGCCCGCCTGCACCTCGACAAACTCGGCGCCGATCTGACCACCCTCAGTGACGAGCAAGCCGAATATATCGGCGTCGATCACGACGGCCCCTTCAAACCCGATTATTATCGCTACTGATCGCCTCCGGGGGGGAGCGATGCTTTCGTACCGCGATTCAGACCGACCAAGTCCACAGCACACCTCATCCGGGGGGCGGTGAAGTCGACTGCAATAAGATTATTTGAGGATCGAGGAGCATTGTATGCTTGTTGTATTGGATATCTCCAGCAGCGATGTCACCACATCGACGATAACAATGATGGAGGTGCTTCAGGAGTATTTGAACGAATTTTTACGCATCCTGCCGACTGCCATCATTGCATTGATTGTGCTGGTGGTCTTTTTGTTTATCGCCCGCATCGGTCGCAACGCCGCAGAGAGTTTGGCGAGCACCGTCGTCGATGATCCGAGCCTTCAAAATCTGGCGGGAACCTTCGCCAGTGTTCTGCTCACCGTAGTCGGTGTCTTTGCTGCGGCGACAATCGTCTTTCCCGGTCTCCGAGCAGGCGACTTGATCGCCGTACTCGGCCTCTCCAGTGTGGCCATTGGCTTTGCATTCAAGGATATTTTCCAGAACTTTTTGGCCGGCATCTTGCTGTTGTGGCAGCGCCCTTTCGTCGTCGGGGATCAAATCGAGATCAACGAATTCGCCGGGTCCATCGAGCATATCGACATCCGCTCCACATCGATCCGATCCTATCACGGCCAATTGATCGTCATCCCCAACGCCGACGTGTACAGCTCGGTGGTCACGGTCAACACCGACGGGGACATACGCCGTTCGGCCTTTGACACCGGCATTGGCTACGACGAGGATATCGAGGCGGGCCGAGAAGTGACTTTGAAGGCTGTCAAGGGCTGCGAGCATGTCCTCGATGAACCGGCCCCCAGGGTGATGGTCACCGGCCACGGCGACAGCTCTGTCGACTTCCGGATCTTGTTCTGGACGGAGTCGCCCAAGAGCATGGAGGCCGTGGCACGCGACGAGATCGGCACCGCTGTCAAATACGCCCTCGACGAAGCCGATATCGAGATTCCCTACCCCTATCGAACCGTCGAATTCTTCGACAAAACAGAGAAAGAAACCGGGGAATAAACCCCGACTACTCGAGCAACATTGGTCGGCATTGCGGATATGCTGAACTCATCGTCTTGCCACACCGTCCACCATTGGTTAGTGTCCACTTACTTAATGGGTAATGGTTCCAATCCCGACGGAGGCCCCAATGTCTGATAAAGTCGTCATCACCTGCGCTCTCAATGGCGTGCTCACCGATCCGGCCCGCCATCCCGTGCCCTATACGCCGGAGGATATGGCCCAGTCGACGAAAGAGGCCTACAACGCCGGTGCCGCCATCGTTCACCTCCACCTTCGCGAACAAGGCGCGGGGCGGTTTCCCTCCTGGGATACCGAACTGGCAGACCAGGTGGTCGACGCCATCAAAGCGGAGTGTCCCGACATCATCATCAATCTCACCACCGGCGTATTGGGTGATGATATCAGTGGCCCCGCCGGTGTGCTGGCGCATATCGAGCCCGATATGGCGGCCATGAACTCCGGCTCCCTCAATTACCTCAAGCTTCGCAGCAACGGCGAGTGGGCGTGGCCCCCGCTGCTCTTCGACAATCCCGTTGAGAAGGTCGAGCAATTTTTGGAGGTGATGTACGAACACGATATCGTTCCCGAATGCGAGTGCTTCGATATCGGAATTTTGCGATCTCTGTCGCTGTACCAGGGCAACGGAATGCTTCGACCGCCATTTTCCGTCTCTCTGATTCAGGGGGTGCAGAGCGGAATGCCGGCGCGCACTGATTTGCTGCCGATTTTGGTCGACGAAGTTCCCGACAATGCGCCCTGGCAGTCCATCGTCATCGGGCGCAACGAGGTCTGGCCGATTCACCGAAAGACCGCCGAACTCGGCGGCAATCTACGCACGGGAGTCGAGGATACCTTCTATCTTCCCGATGGTGAAAAGGTCAGCGGCAACGGAGAACTCATTGAGCAAATCGCCGATATTGCCCGTGAAGTCGGCCGTGAACCGGCCACTCCCGATGAGGCACGTCAGATTCTATTTGAGTAACCGAACGAGCAATCCGCCGACGGCTGATTCGAAATGAGGTCACACCGTAACCGTTGAGCCCCCAAAAAGAGCATGAATCGGAGCCGAGGATTTCACCGATTAATCGTGACAGATAACCGCTGAGAACCTGCCACTGACGTAATTATCGGGGTCTGCAAACCCGTCGATCTCACCGAGAATATGATCATCGGTGATCTCGTCGACGATGATATACGGTCGGTTTCCCGGATCTTCGGTGAGCACCGATGGATGAGCGCCACCGGGATTGCGTTCGGTGAAGCTGAGAATTCCTCGATGGGCCCCGACCTCACGGCGTGCCCGAAAACTAACGACATTATAGGGCTCGTCGATTTCGTGCCATCCATCACAGCCATACACCGGTCGATCGGCGAGTATAACGAAGAAATGGTGATCTGTGTCGAATCCCCGGCCTCCAGTGTATCCGGTCACGAAAGTCCAATCGTCACCGAAATTTTTCCCCATGGCGGGACGGTCGACGGCCGGTGCTTCGATTCCCCCCTCCTCCTCGTGTTCTCCACAACCCAACGCAAATATGCACAGGACGAGGCAAGCAATCCAACCTTCGCGACGGATCGGCATGGGGCGTTACTCCTTTTCATAATCACCGGTTTATGCTGTACATTGGCCGGTGTCGGCCAGCAATTATCAATTGTTCTCCATACCGCATCATCCCGCAACTGTCTGGAGTGGACACCATGAACCCCCTTTTGAGACTGATCTGTAGCTTGTTGGTACTCAGCCTCGTGGTGGGCTGTAATGGCGAGGAATCAGCGTCACCTGACGAGGCCGCGCCACAACCGCTGTCCGCCGAAAACAACGGCGCCGAAGTTGCAAACGGCGCTCCTGCCCGGCGAACGACCGCCGAAGATGTGGACTCCCTATTTCGCAGACTCGATCTTCACGGAGGCTTCTCAACCTTCCTTATGGGAATGACCATCACCAATTCGACCGACGAATTTTCTGAGGACGAAGAATATACCTTCTTCGTCCCCGACGATGATGCTTTTCACGCTCTGTTGGAAGACGATGAATTCGAAAATCTCTTGCGGAAAGAGCAACATCAGCGACTCAGAGAGATCTTATTTCATCACGTCCTCGACGGTCGATTCGCCGTCGATGAGTTGGAGCCAGGTGAATATCAAACAATGTCCGGGGCCAGCATTGAAATCACGATGGAAGATGGAGAGGTTTTCTACGGCCACGCAGGGGTGACGGACACGGATTACCGGGCGGCCAATGGAATCTTTCACGTCCTCGACGAAGTGGTATTGCCCGCCGAATGAAGTCTTGCGACAAAATACGACTGCGACGAAACACACTGGCCATCGCCTTGATTTTGACTGGAAACAAAACCATGAGCAACGCTGCCGACATCAATCCTTGCCGCCTCCTAAGCTCGCCTCTGCTGAGCGCGCTCACCATTTTACTGCTGATGGCCATCGCCGGATGCGATGGGGAGGGAGCCGACGAAAGCGAAGCGACCACGCCTCTGAAACTCAATGAGGAGGAGTCCGAGCAGCCGAAGATGACGGACTCCGCTGATGGTACCCCCTTTGGCGACGACGATTTCGTATTGATTTCAGCCGGACAGTTTACGATGGGCGCTGCAGAAGACGATGAGACAGCACACGATATCGAAAAACCGAGCCACGAGGTCACGCTGACGCGGGACTTCTTGCTCCAGAGACACCCGATCACACAGCGCCAGCTCT
>SKPJ01000075.1 GCA_007119595.1 Myxococcales bacterium | reverse complement strand
TGCGGATCTGCTGCACCGACCCCTTCTCCTGTCCCAGAACACCGTCACTGATGGGCACCCTCAGCCCACGCTTTGCGTCAAAGGATGGCGAACTCCTGTCGCGAGCAAAGAACCTGCACTATCAATTTCAAAGCAGCTACCAGCGCCAGCGCGTAAAATGGATGGCCGGAAAGAAGGCAACCTTCCCCTGCGGTACCGTCCAACTCAGACGCTGTGCTCCCATCCGATGCAAACCTCCCGATGACGACGAACCGGGCATCTTCGAACTGAAACGCTCCCTGGGATAGCTGCTGCCGCTCAAGCAAGGCCGGACCCCAGGTCACAGCCTACGAACGTCTCGACGAAGCGATCACCTTCGTCACGCATCGCTCTGTCTTCATCGACTCTAAGCTCACTCTCTTCGCCTCCATCCAGCCGAGCTACCATCCCTAATGCTCTTTTTCCTAAACGGAATCGCCCGAGAAATACCAGTCAATCTCTACTCCCCCAATATTCCGCCTTCGTACCCCTCAACTTGGACATATTACGGGCTCAACTCACCCGTAAAATCCTCGAACATCCCTGTTATATCTAGACTTTTCGCTTACCTCGGTCCGTTCCGGTTGTATGCCGATGCGATAGACAATATTGACCACACCAAATCTTAGCCCACCGAGTATCGAGATTCATCTCAAAGCGAGTCAAAAACGATGGGGATATGGTTCTGCCGCCCGGATACCGCGACGTCACGAAAATTCGGCAGACTGGCTGGAATCTCCGCAACCAAAGGAGCCACAGCTGCTACGTCGGCAGTCGGCGATCGCCGACTCCAGCAACATAAGCGAAGCGACGACATCCTCGCGCTTGTCCTCGTCGATATAGGCCAATAATTGCCGGGCCATCTCCTCGGTGGACGACCGCAACTCCTGGGCGCGAGATCTGCCCTCGTCGGTGAGCACGAGTTGGACCCGCCGGCCGTCATCGGGATGAGGTTGCCTCTCGATCCAGCCTCGCTGCTGCATTCCGTCGACGAGACGTGTCGTCGCGCTTGCCGATTTACCCAGATAGTCGGCCAACGCCGAAACTCCCGCAGGACTTCGGTGCAGGCGCTGAAGTGCCACACATTGTTGAACTGTCACGTCGCCACAGCACACCGTATCGCGCTCCAGGACACCAAAATGGCGGCTAATGGCGACGATTGCGTCAGTGAATTGCTGATTCATAGTGTCGGTTTCTCCGCTGTATATCGATAACTCCAAAGACGCTCCCGGACGGCCTCGATTTCATCTGCGTTGAGTGCGTCGAGGGTGTCGCATAACACGGGATCTGCACAGATGCCGTCGAGCATTGCCGAGGCATCGACCCGCTCCGCCTGAATATTTTCAAAGCCCGCCTCGGTGATGGCGCGCTCGTAGTCCTTTGCCAATAACGCCCCACTGACACAGGCAATATAAGCAGCCTCCATCTTCCGGACTTTCTCGGGCAGCGGCGCCGACAAACAGATGTCGGAGATCGCCAGACGGCCGCCCGGCTTCAAGACCCGAAATGCCTCTTGAAATACGCGCTCTTTGTCGGGGCTTAAGTTGATGACGCAATTCGATAATACGACGTCGACACTGTCGTCGACGACAGGCAAGGACTCAATAATTCCGTGGCGAAACTCGACGAAATGGCTGACGCCGCGACGACTCGCAGTGTCGCGGGCCCTGCCGAGCATCTCGGTGGTCATGTCGACGCCGATGACCTGCCCGGACTCACCGACCTTGGAAGCCGCCAAAAAGGCATCCATCCCGGCGCCAGAACCCAGATCGAGAACCACTTCGCCCTCCGATAAATCGGCAATTGCCGATGGGTTTCCACAGCCCAGACCGAGGTTGGCTTCGTCGGGGATCTCCTCGAGATCGGACTCGCTGTAGCCGAGTTCAATGGCATGCTCCTTACCGGGGTTGCCAGTTCCGCAGCAACTACTGCCGGCATTCTGCGCCGCCCGGCCGTAGCCGGCTCTGACGTCATCTCGAATATTCTCGTGACTCATGATATCACTCCTGTGAGAGAGGGGATTAATATATGCACCCTGCAAATATATATGTGCAGCCTGCACATAGTCAACACCTTTCTATCTCAGCAGCGATTATATCACCGGAGCCGCTCCCTAAACGCTTTGTCATTTAACTGAAATGCGGCACCGGCGAGATGAACGTGCCTAGTTTCCGATCGATCCAGGTGCAGGCGTGGTATCACTACTTCAATAAAGGGGCGACCGAAAGATGGTACGTTCAGCCGCCGAGGCGTACGTTTTAGTGAAGTAGTGCGGCGTTTAGCAGCATTGACCTCTATGGGGCGGCAGATATGCCGGTTTCGTTTCCTTCCCCGACAACCCCTCCGTGATTTCGCAGACCATCGTCGGTGTCGAGATTTGGAGTCCACTACGACTCGATAAAGCGACGACGCCATAGACAAAGCGGGGATGGCATATGTCCTTTCAACCCATCGATGATTACGGGCTCATTTCAGACTGCAATGGCGCCGCATTGATCGGCCAAAACGGATCGATCGATTGGCTCTGCTTTCCCCGATTTGACGGGCCATCAGTATTTACCAAGCTGCTCGACCAACGAGGTGGTCATTGGTCGATACGGCCGGTGGCAGACGCACGGATCACCCGCCGCTACCTGCCCGAAACGATGACCCTGGAGACGCGATTTGTCACCGATAGTGGTGTGCTCGTCCTCGTCGATGCCCTGGCCACAGGGCCCAACGAGGAGGCCCATGGCCACTGCCTGGGAGCCGACGCGCCCCATCTGTTGATCCGCCAAGTCACATGCGAATCCGGTGAAGTATTGGTCGACTTCCTCTACGAGCCAAGACCGGAGTACGGGTTGATAGCCTGCCTGCTTCACCGCGTCGACGGCGGGATCATCGCCCGCGGAGGAGCGACAAGCCTCGTGCTCTCCTGTCAATTCCAATGCGACACGGATCAGTCCTATCTGCACGAAGAATTTCGCATCTCCGCGGGACAGCGTCGATGTTTTGGAATGCAATATGCCGCCAGCACCCAAGCACTTCCGTCGACGTTGACAGAGGAGCAGTTGGGTGAGGAACTAAAGACGACGACCGAGGCATGGCGACATTGGTCGACGATGCACCAATCCTATCAGGGCCCCTGGGCGGATCTGGTGCACCACAGCGGGAGAGTACTGCAAGGGCTGACCTACTTTCCCACCGGCGCCGTGATCGCTGCTCCCACCACGTCCTTGCCCGAAGAGAAGGGGGGGATGCGCAACTGGGATTATCGCTACACCTGGGTACGCGACGCCAGTTTTACCCTGGACGCCCTCTGGGTATCGGCCTGCCCCGACGAGGCATACAAATTCATCGACTTTCTGGCCGCCGCTGCATTCACCAAACTCGAGGGGGGCCATCCCATGCAGGTCATGTATGGAATCGGCGGTGAACATGACCTGAGCGAACGGGAGTTATCGCACCTGTCGGGATGGAATCAGAGCGCGCCGGTGCGCGTCGGCAATCAAGCCTGGCGCCAGGTACAGCGCGATGTCTACGGCGAATTAATGGCTGCCGTATATCGACTGCAGGACTACCTGGCCGACATCGATCCCCTCTCCAAGCGCTTCCTGGTGAGCGTCGCCGACGCCGCCGGTCGATACTGGAAACTTCCCGACCAGGGAATCTGGGAGATCCGCGATGAACCTCGTCACTATCTTCACTCCAAATTGATGTGCTGGGTGGCCCTGGATTGCGCCCTAAAGATGGCCGACTGGCTCGGCGCAAGTGAGGACCATATTCACGGCTGGACAACCACTCACCAAAACATCCGTCGGGCTATTTTGGAGAGAGGATGGAGTGATGACGTCCGGGCATTTACCCAGTCTTTTGACGACAACACCCTCGATGCGTCGAGTCTGGTCATTCCCATGGTGGGTTTTTTGCCCGGCGATCACCCCAAGGTGCTAGCTACCCTCGACGCCGTCGAAGCACATCTGGTCGACTCCCGGGGCCTGATCTACCGCTATCGCAGCGACGATGGACTGCCCGGAGACGAGGGAAGTTTTTTGTTGTGCACATTCTGGCTGGCCCAGGCTCAAGCCATGGCAGGCCGCGTCGACCGGGCCCGTCAAATATTTACCCGTGCCGCTGAATACGCCAACGATCTGGGTCTCTTCTCGGAGCAGATCGATCCCGACAGCGGTGAAATGCGCGGCAACTTCCCCCAGGCCTTTAGCCATATCGGTTTGGTCAACGCCGCCTGGAGCATTCATCAGGCAACTCAAGACACCAAAACCCCTTGAATCATCGACGGCTCTCAATCGCCGGTCTCCAGGGGGTTAGCAACTGGCCTACGCTACACGTAACGTCTTCTGTGATTTGCAAATCCACCCTCGATGTCGCTACCTTCTCGTCGCCTGACGTCGCGAATTTGAACCGATTGCTGCCATCTGAAATTGATTGTCCGCTCGGCTCATGGTCGCTCTCTCCAGTTGATGCCAATATGGTTTTAGGACATGGAGTGCATCTTGAATTTTACAAAGTCGCTGAGCTGGATTGCTCTGATGATCGTCACCCTGGGTTGCACTTCCGAAGATCCGTCGAATGGCACGGAGTCGCAAAAGCCCGACGACCTCGACGTCGTGGAATTGGAGGAGATCGACGACGCCGATCTGTTCCCCATCCTGGTCGCTGAAGCCTACTGTCAGGCCGGATGGACTTGTCCGGAGAGCCATCGAGAGACCGCGGAGAGTCTCGATGAAGAGATGCAATTTTTCCCCGGCCTCGGAATACGGCGTTTCTCCTCGATCACGGAGTGTGTCGAAGTACTCACCAAGGAGATACGCAACACATCTTGGCCGGTCGCGATCAGCCGGAGAGACTGGATGGTCCTCGATGAGGGACGAGTCCCTATCGATCGATCGAATATCGACGACTGCCGCGACGCCCTGCGCACCGACTATTGCGGCGGCCGGCCCGTACGGTCGCTTGAAATCAAGAGGTGCGCCGGCGAGGTCGGGTTTTTCCAGCCACAGCGAGATGAGGGTGAGCCCTGCGGCCGAGATATCGATTGCATCGCCGATCTTATCTGTGAGAGCCCCGACGGAAAATGTTACGGCACCTGTACCGCTCCCGACTCACCACAACTCGCAGCCCAGGGCGAGGAGTGTGGACACGAGATCGATTGCGAAGATGGACTGATATGCGTTGCCTCCACCGAAAATCCCATCTCTGGTACGAGCGAGTTTTTCTGTGAGCCCATCGCCCAAGAAGGCGATCCATGTGGCCGTCACGAAGACTGTGAGGCCCATTTATATTGCGTAAATTCCATGTGCGCGGCGATCGACATCCGCAGCGAAGGACAGGAGTGTGGTGATACCATCGCCGAGGTATGCGAAGCCGGAACCCGATGCGAAGAGATCCCCGACGGCCATCGCTGTACGCCGATCGGCGAGCCCGGTGACACCTGTATTTCCAGCAACGATTGCCGCCATGATTTGTATTGTGACGAGGATGAAATATGCGCCGCTTTAGTGGCTCCCGGTGAGCCCTGTGACAACCACGCCATGTGCGCCGCTGGATATTGCGATGACGACAGTCAGCATTGCGAACCGCACAAGTCCGAGGGAAGCAGTTGCAACGATCAACAGGAGTGTGAGTATATCTGCGAGTTTCCGATGTACGGAATCAACGATGGTGAGTCATCTACCGGAACGTGTATGGGCCCTTTTATACCTAACCATTGCGAAGTACCCGACCCATGAATTCCAGATCTGCTCTCATTATCGCCACCATTATTCTACTTATCGCCTGCAATTCCGGCGCTCCCGAGCGCCCCGACGAACCCACCCATGAGCCAGCGCCAACCGAGGAGGAAACGGTGTCCCAAGACGATGAACCGGAATTTGAGGGCCAGCCCTTTGAGGGACGCCTCGAAATCGACCCCGTCGCCGGAGGCAAGCGATTCCAAGGCGTATGGCTCGTCACCGACGAAGGCGACCGCTTTCTGATCACCTATCGCCCCCG
>SKPJ01000133.1 GCA_007119595.1 Myxococcales bacterium | reverse complement strand
TGTGGCTTGCGGAGATGACGATGCCGGCATCGGCGCGCATCCCGGTCGTCAAAAAGGAGATACCTGGCGTCGGAAGTGGGCCCACCAACTGGACGTCGGCGCCCATGGAAGTGATGCCGGCCGCCAGTCCCGATTCAAACATATATCCCGATACTCGGGTGTCTTTTCCGATCACGATGCGAGTGCGGTGGCCGAAGGGTTTGCTACCGTTTGCCTGCTGGCTGCGAAAATGGTGAGCCACCGCCTGACCGAGGCGAACGGCCAACTCCGCCGTCATCGGATATTGATTGGCAACCCCGCGAATGCCGTCGGTTCCAAAGAGTTGTCGTTTCGTCATGTGGATAACCCCAAAGTGGTTGGACGCCCGTGGTGGGCACGCAACGGATTAAGATTGAGTATCATTTGCAATGGAACTCGCCAAATGGCGCATGGCACGAAGCGATGAGCACATCGAAAGCCGTATACTGGAAAACCATATAGGCGATGCCAACAAGGTGATCACTGCTTCATAAACGGCCAGTTCTCAAAGCGATTCCTCGCCCGGATCGCCGGTCAGGTCCTCGTCTTCGTCGGGAGACGGATCGGGCTGTGCTTCGGTGGTGATGACACGAAAACGGTCGGGATGAATGCGCTCCAACTCCAGTTCCGGTGGTAGATTGACCACCTCCGCCCGGCGCGAGTAAGTACCCGGCGGCCGATTGTCTTCCTCGGACAGATCGATCTCGACTCGAATCAGCTCCCGGTCAAATTCCGAGACCACCGACTCCGGCCCGCGCACCGTCAAATTGGCCGCTTCGGGGTCGATGGAGGCCTCGTAGGAGGTGTTGACGGCGTCGACGGAAACTTCGGAGAGCGTCTCCTCGATCTCCTCGGTTTCGATATCGATCTCCAGGGACACCGGGGCATCCAATTCGGCGGTCACCAATCCGTCGTCGATATCGAGGCGGATCTCGCGCCGCAGTGGTTCGGTGCGACCGGTGATGTCGATGTGCTCCGTACGAACCGAGTCGATGTCCTGGAGTCGACTCTCGGGACCGCGAAGGGTCACCGTGCGTGGTATGACGCGGATATCGGTGACGGTGTACGACGCCCTCGGATCGCCCGAAATTCGAGGGCGAACGGGAACGTTTTTGAAGATCTCCGGTTCCAGATCGACATACATCGAACTGGGTTCGATATCGGTGACCCGAATGGCCGGAGGAACGCCTATCATATCGGAGGTAATGGAGACCACACGGTCTCGATCGGCGGGGCTCAGGTCGATGCGTAGGGGATCGATATCGCTTGGATCAAAGCGATTGATATCGCTCCAGCGACCTCGAAAGGTCACCTTGACCCGATCGATGGGATCGGAGACCAGCGTCATGTCGTCGGGAACCACGATACGCACCGGGGCGTATCCGGCGACCACGGTTTCTCGGTCCTCACTGACCCAGATATACAGTGCAAGAGTCAGGATGATGGCGATGAACTTCAGATAGAAGTTGCGCACAAAGATTCGCCGCGCCAATTGGATGAGTACGCCGCCTTTCATGAGGAGTTCTTCGGTTGATTGGATTTCGATTCGGGCGTCGATCCTCCGTCGGAGGATTTGCTGCTGGTGGTGTCGTCCGTGTTGTCGTCTTCGTGGAGCGTGGTCTCTGTGGCTGCGCCCAATTCGCTGCGAAATCGATCGAGAAGGTTTCCGCGTCGCCGGCGCAGGTGACGGGAGCTGTAGGTGCGCTGCAGAAAGGCTCGCATCTCATTGGCGTCGAGATCGCTGTACAATTCACCCTCATGAGCCACCGATATGCGGCCTGTTTCCTCGCTGACGACCACCACCGCCGCGTCCGTATCTTCCGTCAGACCAATGGCCGCTCGGTGACGTGTTCCCAGTGATTTCTCCACGCGGGGATTGATGGTTAGCGGCAGAAAAGAGCCGGCCGCCGCCACTCTACCCTTTCGCACAATGACCGCCCCGTCGTGCAGTGGATTTTGGTGCTCCGGCAAAAAGATTGTGAATAACATATCCTTGGAGGCCACAGCGTCGATGGCGATACCCTCATCGACGAAATGGCTCAGGTCGGCTTCCCGCTCGATGGCGATCAGAGCTCCCACCTTGCGATTCGATAACATCACGCTGGCCTTGATAACTTCCTCGAGCACCGAAGTCTCCTCGTAGGAGCGTCCTCCTCCGAGCAAGGGAGTGCGTCCAAATTGTGCCAGAGCGCGCCGGATGTCCTCCTGAAAGATAATGACCACGATGATGATCAAATTGGCCATGAAAATATCGATCACCCAGTGGGTCGTCGTCAGATGGAAATAATCCTCCTGGGAGAGATAAAAGAAGATCAAAATGAAGATCAGCCCAAAGAGCATCTGCAGTGCGCGTGTGCCCTTGATGAGCAGTAATACGCGGTAGATGACGTAATATACGATCGCCAGGTCAAGGACGACGAAAAACGCCTGCCAACCGGAGTCGACGCGGAATATGTCGAAAAATGGCTCCATGCCCCGATGGCCAGTAAGGGTCTAGGAAGCTGTCGAAAGAGTCTGCCATCGGCATTCGCTGGCTGATTTTTCCGTTCTCTTTGCGCTCAACCCTCGACGTAGTCCTACGGATACGCCTCTGTTTGATCGCTTTGAGAACGAAAAGATCATCTCATCGAGCCTCGGTCCGACTATTTTGACAGCTTCCAAAAATGCTTCATCGATGGTGGGTCGTCCACCGGCTTCGTCACCGCAACAAACAGGGCGGGAGGTTAATAGTGAATCAGATCGACACAGAGAGCAAAATTTTTCAGCGGTTTGCGCCGGGACCGGCCATCGCGCAGATCGCTTCACAGACCCGGGTGACCTCCGTCATGGCCTCCACGTCGTGGACCCGCACGATGTCAGCGCCCGCAAAAAGGGCACAGGCGACGGTGGCCGCCGTACCCCACTGGCGATCGCGGGGCGGGGCGTCGAGGACGGAGCCGATAAAACTCTTGCGACTGGTACCGACCAACAGGGGATGGCCGAGGTCGGTAAAGCGCCCGAGATCCCGCAGCAGTTGATAGTTGTGGTGGACCCGTTTGCCAAATCCGATGCCCGGATCCAGCACTATGCGCGATGGCTTCACACCGGCGTCGAGCGCTCTTTGCACACGGTGTTCAAAATAAGCGCGGATCTCGCCCAATAGGTCGTCATAACGGATCTGTTGCTGCATCGTTTTCGGTGTGCGTCGGATATGCATCACCACCAGGCCACAGCCGGCATCGGCCACCACATGGGCCATCTGGTCGTCAAAACCGAGCCCGCTGATATCGTTGACGATGTCGGCACCGGCGTTGATGGCGGCGGCGGCGACCTCCGATTTGTAGGTGTCCACCGAGATCCAGACATCGCTGTGGCGACGCAGGGCCTCGATGACCGGAATGACCCGGTGGAGTTCGTCGTCGACGCTGACCGGATCGGCACCGGGTCGGGTGGACTCGCCGCCGACGTCGATGATGTCTGCTCCGGCTGCCTGTAATTGAAGGGCCCGATCGACGGCGGCGTCGGTCTTCCAGTAGTCACCGCCGTCGAAGAAGGAATCGGGTGTCACGTTGACCACTCCCATCACGTAGGCTCGATCACCAAACGCCATGCTGCGCTCGCCGACGGTGAGCGTCGGCGGCTGGGGGCGAGGTTCGGCGGTGGCGATAAAGCTCATGGGAGCAACGGATCAGGGGTTCGATGGGGCCAGGTTGGTGCCGACCGGATCGGTGCCGGAGTCCGAGTCCCGCTCTCTGTCTTTGAGTTTGGAGGCGAACCCCTTTTTGGGCGCTTTTTGGTCCTCCAATTCCCGTTGACGCTCTTCTTTTTCGTGTTCCTGGCGGATCCAGTCCAGGCGCCGTTCTTCGACCAGATACTCGATCTCATCGGCGTCGAGGGCCTCAAATTCCAGAAGGGCGTCGCTCATCAAATCGAGCAGATCTCGATGCTCACTCAACAATGTCAGCGCTCGCTCGTACTGCTCGGTGACGATGCGCCGGATCTCGCCGTCGATATCCTTGGCCAGATCTTGGCTGTAGGGCCTTCCTCCGCCACTGCTTCCGTCTTGCCCACCAACAAAGGGCTTATCGCCATCTTCGCTTCCGTAGAATAGGGGGCCGATGGAATCGCTCATTCCCCATTCGCAGACCATGCGTCGAGCCATCTTGGTGGCCACTTCGATATCCTGACCGGCTCCGGTGGTGATATCGTCGAAGACGATGGCTTCCGCGGCGCGACCACCCATCATCACTGAGATTCGCTTGCGAATATAATCTCGGTTCAGATTGTAGCGGTCTCGATCGGGCAATTGTTGGGTCACGCCCAGGGCCCGTCCGCGGGGGATGATGGTCACCTTGTGTACCGGATCGGTATTGTCCTGAAGAAGGGCGACGATGGCATGTCCCGCCTCGTGATAGGCGGTCACTTCTTTGTCTTTGTCGGAGAGCACCACGCTTTTTCGTTCGGCGCCCATCAAGACTTTGTCCTTGGCGGCCTCGAAATCCTCTTCCTCCACTCGGTCCTTGTTGCGGCGAGCGGCGAGCAGGGCCGCTTCGTTGACCAGGTTTTCCAGATCGGCTCCCGAAAAACCGGGAGTTCCCCGGGCAATATTGCGCAGATCGACATTCTTTCCCACCGGTGTGCGTCGGGTGTGAATTTTGAGGATCTTCTCGCGACCGCGCACGTCCGGAGGCGCCACGTTGATCCGCCGGTCAAAGCGACCCGGCCGCAGCAGCGCCGGATCGAGTACGTCGGGGCGGTTGGTTGCGGCGATGAGAATGACCCCTTCATTGGACTCGAAGCCATCCATCTCCACCAGAAGCTGATTCAAGGTCTGTTCGCGCTCGTCGTGACCGCCGCCCATTCCCGCTCCCCGGTGGCGTCCAACGGCGTCGATTTCGTCGATAAAGATGATGCACGGAGCGGCCTGTTTGCCCTGTTCGAATAGATCGCGTACTCGCGACGCACCGACACCGACGAACATCTCGACGAAGTCGGAGCCCGAGATCGAATAGAAGGGAACGCCCGCTTCACCTGCGACTCCACGGGCCAAAAGGGTCTTGCCCGTACCCGGTGAGCCCATCAACAGCACTCCCTTGGGGATGCGACCGCCGAGGCGGGTGAATTTTTTGGGGTTTTTGAGAAATTCGACGATTTCCTGCAACTCCTCTTTGGCTTCCTGGATCCCGGCGATGTCGTCAAAGGTGACCTTCGATTCGTTCTCGTCGAGAAGCTTTGCCTTGGACTTGCCGAAACTCATCGCCCGTCCACTTCCGCCTCCCTGAAATTGGCGCATCAAGAAGATGAATAAGATCACCAAAAATAAAAGTGGAATCGACGTCACGAGAATCTGTCGCCACAGGCTGTGCTGATCGATTTCCTGAAACGTCATGTCGACCTGCTGGGCCATCATGATATCCTGCAAGTCTTCGCCCACCGGGCCGATGGTGGTGAATTCGGCCTGTCCCTCGTATTCGCTTTCGGCGTAGGACTCGCTAAATGCGCCCTCCACCTCGAGATCCTTGATCTCTACGGAGGCCACTTCGCCGCTTTCCACGGCAGCGCGAAACTCACTGAATGTGATTTCCGACGCTTCCGGAGTGCTGTCGTTGAGAATCTGAAAAACGACTACTGCCAAGGTGATCAATATCGCCCAGATGGCGAGGGCGCGGAATGGAACCTTTTCGAGCACAATTGCCTCGTCGAAAACGGAAAGAAAAGTGGGCCACATCTTATTGAGGTTGCGCTCCGCGTCCATCCTTGGTGATGCGCAACAATCGATAGAAGGCCCCGGCGCCGGGAGGCGCGCAGACGAACCAGTCTATAGCACCTCCCCCATGGCGGTTCAACCGCATCCGGCCCCGAAAAAGGCCGGGTTCATCGTGTTTTAGTTTCGTGTCACAGAGGTGTTGTCACCGCCGTTACGGCGGGAGTCGACCTCGCGAGGAAAGAAGTAAAGTGAGGAGCAGTTCATTCCGCTAAGAACGGATCATTTCAAATATATCATTTGCCGGGTCGATCTGAAGGCACCACC
>SKPJ01000597.1 GCA_007119595.1 Myxococcales bacterium | reverse complement strand
GGCGATATCATCGACGAAGAAGTAGAGCGCGAGCACCGCGCTGACGGACTCGCCGACGTGCCGGCCCCGGTGGAGATAAAACGGGTCCTCGACGAGTACGTCATCGGCCAGGAGATGGCCAAAAAGATCTTGAGCGTCGCCGTGCACAACCACTACAAGCGCATCGGCAGCAAGGTCGACAGCGACGAGGTGGAGCTGCAAAAGTCAAATATCATGCTTTTGGGCCCCACGGGATGCGGAAAGACCCTTTTGGCCCAGACGCTGGCGCGGATTCTCGACGTTCCATTTTCGATCGCCGACGCCACGAGCCTCACCGAGGCCGGCTACGTCGGCGAAGACGTCGAAAATATCATCGTCAACCTCTTGCAGGCCGCCGACGGCGACGTCGAAAAGGCAAGCCGCGGCATCATCTATATCGATGAGATCGACAAGGTGGCCAGAAAGGGCGAAAATCCCTCGATCACCCGCGATGTATCCGGCGAAGGCGTTCAACAAGCATTGCTCAAAATCATCGAGGGAACCGTGGCCTCCGTTCCCCCCAAGGGCGGACGAAAACATCCTCAACAGGATTTCTTACACGTCGATACCACCAATATCTTATTCATCTGTGGTGGTGCATTTTCGGGCCTCGAATCGGTGATCGCCCGTCGCGTCGGCGACCAGAGAATGGGCTTTGGCGGAGACGTGGGAAAGGCCGAAGACCGCAGTGCCAGCGAGTTGCTCGAGGAATTGCAGCCCGAGGACTTGATGCGCTTTGGGTTGATCCCGGAGTTCGTCGGTCGAGTTCCCGTCGTCGCCACTCTCCAGGAGTTGAGCGAAGACGATCTGGTCAAAATCTTGACCCTTCCCAAAAATGCGTTAATCAAACAGTATCGAAAGTTGTTTCGTGTCGACGGCGTTCAGCTCGAGTTCGACGACGACGCACTGCAATCGGTGGCCCGCGCAGCACTGGAACACAAAACCGGTGCTCGGGGATTGCGCTCGATTTTGGAGCGACTGATGATGGATCTGATGTACGAACTGCCAGATCGCGAAAATATCAATGAAGTTCGCATCACCAATGAAATGGTCAGCCGCGCCGAAGGAGCGTCCATCGAGCTCGACGTCTCAAAGGCAGAGTCGGCCTGACCTCCGATCAGCCGCCCCGAAGTCAATCCTCGATTCCACCTGCCGACCGCCCGTTGATCTTCATCCTCCACGAGACTATCCATGACAACCAGTGACTCCTCCTCTGCTTCGGCCAACGTCGAAATTCTTCCGCTGTTGCCTCTTCGAGACATCCTCGTCTTTCCGGCCATGAAAGTTCCGCTCTTCGTGGGACGTGAAAAGAGCATCGCCGCTCTCGATCAGGCCATGAAATTGGATCGAAAGATCATCTTGGCCGCCCAGAAAAAGGCCAAGACCAACGACCCCTCCCCGGACGACATCTATACCATCGCCACCTTGGCGACCATCGATCAATTATTTCGCCTCCCGGACGGAACGGTAAAAGTTCGAGTCGTCGGTGAACAACGTGTCCACCTGGAGGAGTACCTAGAAAACGACCACTATTTTCAGGTTCGCTTTGCGTTGCTCGAGGATGAATCCGTCGAAATCGACGCTGAAATACGCACCTTGCTAAAGACTCTGCGCAGCTCATTTTCGGACTACGTCAAACTCAATAAGCGCATCCCATCCGATATGGTGGAGGAGATCGCCGGCCTCGACGATCCCTCGTTGTTGGCGGATACCATCGTCGCTCAATTGGCCCTGAAATTAGCCGATAAACAGTCCATCTTGGAGACCCTCGATATCGGTGAACGCCTGCAGCAACTCTACGAATTCATGCAGGAAGAAATCGAGCTTCTAAAGGTGGAGAGAAAGATCCGCTCCCGCGTCAAAAAGCAGATGGAGCGCACGCAAAACGACTATTATCTCAAGGACATGCAAAACTCGATGAAAAAAGACGACGGTGGCCAAAACGAGTTCAAAAACGAAATTGAGGAGCTCGCCGATCGCATCGAGCAAAAGGAGATGTCCGAAGAGGCCACTCAACGGCTGACCCGAGAGTTGAAGAAGCTCAAAATGATGAGCCCCATGAGCGCCGAAGCCACGGTGGTTCGCAATTATATTGACTGGGTATTGGCCCTTCCCTGGGCGGAGGTCACCGAAGATCGACTCGACGTCGATCGCGCCGAAGAGGTCTTGGAAGCCGATCACTACGGTCTGGAGGAACCGAAAGAGCGAATTCTGGAATATCTGGCCGTCAAAGCACTGATCAAGCGGCCCAAAGGTCCGATTCTATGTCTCGTCGGTCCTCCCGGCGTCGGCAAGACCTCCCTTGGCCGATCGGTGGCCCGAGCGTTGAACCGGAAATTCGTCCGCCTGAGCCTCGGCGGCGTTCGCGACGAAGCCGAGATTCGCGGCCACCGCCGCACCTATATCGGCGCTCTTCCGGGCAAGATCATCCAACAAATCCGCAAGGCCGGAAGCAACAATCCGGTGATGCTGTTGGATGAGGTAGACAAGATGTCCACTGATTTTCGAGGTGATCCATCGAGCGCTCTGTTGGAGGTCCTCGATCCGGAGCAAAACGCCACCTTCAACGACCACTATCTCGATCTGGACTACGACCTGTCGCGGGTGATGTTTTTATGCACTGCCAACGACCTCAATCAGATCCCGCCGCCCCTTCGCGACCGCATGGAGATCATTCAGATCCCCGGTTATACGGATTATGAAAAGCTTCAGATCGCCCGCCAATATCTGGTGCCCAAGCAGGAAAAGAACAACGGCATCGATGATGTAGAGGTCGAATTTAACGATGAGTCCATTACCAAGGTCATCAACCACTACACCCGGGAGGCCGGAGTCCGTAATCTGGAGCGAGAGATCGGCACGATCTGCCGAAAGATCGCCCGCATCGTGGTCAAAGAGGGAAAAGATCAATCCTTCGAGATCACCGAAGACGCCGTCTCCGAATATCTGGGCAAGCACAAATTTACCCAGGGCCGCATCGAAGAGCGCGACGAAATCGGCATGACCAACGGCGTCGCTTGGACGCAATACGGCGGGGTCATGCTGGTAAGCGAGGTCACGGTGATGCCCGGAAAGGGCAAATTGATCATCACCGGAAAGCTCGGCGATGTCATGCAGGAGTCGGCCCAGGCCGCCATGAGTTATGTACGTGCGCGAGCGATGAATCTGGGACTGAGCCCCGATTTTCACCAAAAAGTCGACCTCCATATCCACTTTCCGGAGGGAGCACTCCCCAAGGACGGTCCCTCGGCGGGGATCACCATGGCCTGTAGTATCGTCAGCTCCCTGACCCGCATTCCCGTGCTCCACGACGTCGCCATGACCGGCGAGATCACCCTTCGCGGGCGAGTACTTCCCATCGGGGGCTTAAAGGAAAAGGTCATCGCCGCCCACCGCGGTGGAATCAAGAGGATCATCGCCCCCAAAGAAAATAAAAAGGACTGGCCCGACGTCCCCGATGAGATCCGCGACGAACTCGACGTGCTGTGGATCGAGCATATGGACGAGGCGCTGGGCAATGCCCTTAGCCTCGAAGATCCGGAGGCCTTTATGGAGCGGCTCAAGCAGCCAATTCTACCCCCGGATATCATGCTCAACGGGTCTTCGTCGAAAGCGCCAGGCGGCGACGGAGTCTCCAAAGAGAGCTCGTCGATTCACTGATCGTCGTCGCTTCCGTGGATGCGTCGTGCGCCGGTGATAGCCCGAAAAATAGCCATCTCATTCATCACCGCTTCCGGTCCCACGGCGCCGATGAAAAGACGGCGGCCTCCGGCCCGAAATACACAGGCCGTCAGGTCGTCGTCTCCCAGATCGGAGCGCACTTCGCGCAACTGTTTTAAATGCTCGTCCCGGTGCTCCGTAACGGTCGCCATTGTTGGAAGCATTGCCGCAAATCGCTGCATCAATGGCGTCGGTGAATCCGGTGACGTCGCGATCGTGGTACCCGACTCATCGACGATGAGACAGCACTCCAGATTGAAGTCCTCTACAACGCGCTCCAGTTGATAACCGATGGCGAGTTCCGGATCTTCGGAACGCTGACGCCGGCGATCTTCAATATTTTCAGGGGAATTATTCATCATCGACCATCCGTGGTCCGAGGAAACACTGCGATCTTCATGATGAGCGTATCGACTCCCGCAGTACAGGCAATTTTTTTGTAGCGCGAAATACGATGATCATCAATATGGCGTGGAGGATTGCAATATTTCGATATCGGATCGACGTACCCCACCCATGGGACGATATATTCAACCCTCAAATTGTATTTTGGACCCTCAAATAGACGGAGGTCGATTGACCTCGTCCGTACAGTCACAGCTGCAGCACAGCGACACATTCCACGTGATAGGTCTGGGGAAATAAGTCGATGGGCTGCACGACCTCGAGATCGTAGCCTCCTTCGCAGAGGTCGGCGAGGTTGTCGGCCAGAGTCGATGGATTGCAGGAGACGTAGACAATTCTCGGTGCTCCCATCTCCAACAACTCACCGATGGCGTCCCTCTGAAGCCCGGAGCGAGGGGGATCGACGATGACCAGGTCAACCTCGCCACAGCGCTTACAAAACTCTTCGGATTCCAATACGTCGCCCACATTTCCCGCAAAGAATTCAATATTGTCGATGCCGTTGAATTCGGCGTTTTGTCGTGCATTTTCCACGGCATCGCGTTGCATCTCGATGCCGAACACCTGTTTTGCAAAGGGAGCCACACACATCCCGATGGTGCCCGTTCCACAATACAAATCGAGAATCACTTGTCGATCCCCGGCCTTCGTCAAACCAGCCCGTTCGATAACCTCTCGATACAGAACTTCGGCGCCCATTGTATTGGGTTGGAAAAATGCTCGAGGATGAATATCAAAACGCAATACCCGCTCTCCGGGAAGATGCAATTCTTCGCTCAACACCTCGTTTCCATCGAGATGATGCTCGATCCATTGCGTAGTCTCTCCCTTTTTGACGTATTTTTCGGTCCAATAAATGGTGGTAATCGATTCACCTAACTCTTCGGCGGTGTGCAGGGCAAAGCGCCGAAAATCCTCGGCAATTTCTTTTGATGGGACCTCTCGAGAATTCATCGTCGCCGTTTCGCTCGCCGTCGTGCACAACTCGACCATGCGCTCACCGGTTCGCTGTCCTTCGCGGATGGTGAGCATCCTGAGAAAACCCTCACGGCTGGATTTGAGAAAGGGTCGAAGTTCTCGCTCCACCGCCCATTGCCGCAGCTTTGGTACAAAGTCCGCGGCAAAGGGCGACGGCAATAAACAGGTATCGAGATTGACGATCTCGTAGCTATAGCCCGTGGGATGCATCCCGAGCGCAAACTCTCTGTCGGCCGTATCACCAAAGCTGAATTCCATCTTATTTCGATAATGCCAGGGCTCTTCCATCGCCTTCAATGGCAATACCAGACCCGTATCGAGTCCCGCCTCTTTGAAATGATCTTTGATGCGCCGCTCCTTGATCGCCAGTTGATGGCGATAACGCATCGTCTGATAGGTACAACCACCACAGCCCTGGCCACTGATATGGCGCTGGCCAAAATGTGGACAGCGAGGCTCAATGCGCAGCGGAGAGGCCTCGATCAACTCCACATAATAACCGGTGCAGCGTCGGCGGCGGACGTGTTCAAAGCAAACGCGTACCGTATCGCCGGGAATCGCCTTTCGAACGAATATCTCGTAGACCGCGTGTTCTTTTTGTGGTCCTACCAAAGCCTCGATTTCAGCCCGTCCTAGACCCCGGTCGGTGACACCGGTGATCTCGACCACCACTTCCTCACCACGCTGAAAACCGCGCTCTTTCTCGATCATCAATGGATATCTTCAGTGATCTGCCACTCCACACTGGCGGGACGATCGGTCGTTTCGTGGAGGAATTTATCGTCCTCATCGGCGTCGAAAGGATCACCGATATAGGTGACGACAACTTCGTTCCAACCGGCCTGAAGGTCGAGATCATGAGATAGCAATGTATCAGCTGATCGACCGAGTATGGAGCCGTTTCCACACTCCTCCGCGTCGAT
>SKPJ01000444.1 GCA_007119595.1 Myxococcales bacterium | reverse complement strand
TATATGCGGATCATCAGCCTGGCCCCGGAAGTGCTGTAGTCACTACAGCATTCCAGGGTCATCGCGGCGATGTAATGCCACCAGGAGAACAAGCCAATGCACGTAAAGAAAAATGACAAAGTCATCATTTTGACCGGAAAAGACCGGGAGTTCACCGGAGAGATCATCGAGGTCGATCCCGCAAAGCGACGGGTCAAGGTGGCCCGGCGAAATATGATGGTCAAACACCGGCGGCCCAATCCGATCTCCGGAGAAGAGGGGGCTCGAATCGAACAGGAGAATTGGATCGACGCCTCCAATGTCGCTCTTTATAGCGAGGAGCTCGGCAAAGGGGTGCGGACCCGGAAGATGTGGCGCGGCTTCGGTGGAGAGGTGTACGAAACCAAGCAAGCCGCCATGGATAGCTTCGATGGCGAGGTCCCGGAGCGCATTGAAAAAGTCCGGGTTTCGAAAAAGACGGACGAGCAATTCGACTGAAGGACAAAGCGATTCGATCCCAACGGGTCGAGTGCTTGACACCCCTTGGCGCTTCCGTTACTCAAGGCGCCTCGACGCGGCGGTGAGGATCGTCTTTGGCGTCGCTTTTTTGTGAGGCGTAGTAGAATTCGCGTCCATAAAATGGGGTGTTCAATGAACAATCAAGGTTTATGGCGGCATTTCATTGTGCCGACGATGGAGAGATGAGCGATGGCGTTTTTGGCAGAAAAATACAAAACGGAAATTAAGCCTGCCCTGATGGAGGAGTTCCAATTTGGAAACCCCCTAAGGGTGCCCGTCCTAGAGAAGATCGTTCTCAATATGGGGCTCGGCGAAGCCGTACAGAACCCAAAAGTCATCGATGCCGGAGTCGAAGAGATGACGGCCATCGCCGGCCAGCGGCCGGTGGTGACCCGGGCGAAGCGCTCGATCGCAGCGTTTAAACTGCGCGAAGGCATGCCCATCGGGGTCAAGGTGACCCTTCGAGATTCCCGGATGTGGGAGTTTTTGGAGCGACTGATCTTTGTGGCCCTTCCGAGGGAACGAGATTTTAGTGGAATCAGCCCCAAGTCTTTCGACGGCCATGGCAACTACACCCTGGGCATCGAGGAGCAGATTATTTTCCCCGAAATCGACTACGACAAAGTCGACAAGATTCGGGGTATGAATATCACGTTGGTGACGTCGGCGGAAAACGACGAAGTGGCCTACGCGTTGTTGAAACAGCTCGGTATGCCCTTTCGCAAATAGATCATGGGTTTGCAAATCGAAGATGCGACGGACGGCCAGCGGCAGTAAGACCAATTTTTTTAGGCGCGAGCAGCGGAGAGACGAGTGGCACGCAAAGCACTGATAGAGAAGTGGAAAAAGGAAAAGAAATTCGCCGTGCGCGAATATAATCGCTGCCCCCGATGTGGTCGGTCACGCGGTTATCTGCGCAAATTTGAGATGTGCCGGATCTGCTTTCGAGAGCTGGCGCTGAAGGGAGAGATTCCCGGTGTAACCAAGGCGAGCTGGTAGTCGTAGAAGGACGAATTTTAACGAGTGCGCTTTCTCCGTGAAAGTGCCGACGATCGACCCAGGCCTTTCTTCGGGAGGGAACCAGGCGAGAGAGGATTTTATGAGTTCCATCCAAGATCCGGTAGCGGATCTATTGACGCACGTACGTAACGCACAGCAGGCCAGTCACGCTTTCGCGGAGATTCCGGCCAGCAATCTCAAAGAAGCCATTTTGAAGATTCTCGTCGAGCGCGGATACCTCGGCGGTGTGGAGCGCATCGACAAAGGTCCCCAGGGAACCCTGGTGGCTGAATTGCGCTACGATCGCGAGGAAATTGGCATGATCCAGAAGATCAAGCGGGTCAGCAAGCCCTCGCGGCGGGTGTATGTGGGCGTCGACGAAATCCCCGATGTGCTCAACGGCCTGGGAGTGGCGATTTTGTCGACCTCTCGAGGTGTTTTGGCCGATGATGACGCCCGGGCCGCCAACGTCGGTGGTGAATTGCTGTGCACGGTATATTGAACGCGGGAGAATGAGACATGAGTCGGATAGGTAAACGCCCCATTGAAATTCCGGATGGCGTGACAGTGAAGGTGCAGGGGAGAACTCTCTCGCTGAGCGGACCAAAAGGTGATCTGGAGCGCGAATTCAGCGAATACGTCGAGTTGAAGGCCGACGATGAAGCCATCGTCGTTCATCGCCGCGACGATTCGCGAGAAGCGCGCAGCCATCACGGCCTTGTGCGAAGCCTGGTGTCCAATATGGTGCACGGTGCTTCCGAGGGCTATCAGCGGACGCTCGAGATTGAAGGAGTTGGTTATCGAGCCGAAGAGCGCGGTGATTTTATCCGCTTTGACCTCGGCTACAGCCACCCGATTATGTTCGAGCTTCCCGAAGAGGTAAGCTGTGAAATTGAGCGTCAGACCAAACTCACCCTGACCAGCGCCGACAACGAATTGCTCGGCCAAGTCGCCTCCAAAATACGGGCGCTGCGAAAGCCCGAGCCCTACAAGGGCAAGGGGATTCGCTACAGCGATGAGGTCATCGTGCGCAAGGCTGGCAAAGCGGGAGCGTGAGTGTGTTTTTGTGGATCTGTCGGCCCGCGACAATGCAATAAAAGGTTGAGATATGCTTAGTAAGAAACAGCGCGAGAACAAGCGTCAAAGGCGCAAGCGACGCATTCGAAATAAAGTCTTTGGCACCGCCGTACGCCCCCGACTGACGGTCTATCGATCGAATCAGGGTATTTATGCCCAGTTGATCGATGATCTCGACGGGCATACCTTGGCGGCTGCTGGAAGCAATGATAGCGATACGCGCGACGAACTCGCCGAACTCGAGAAAACCGAACAGGCTCGACAGGTGGGCAAAGTGCTCGCCGAACGGGCTCTGGAACAGGGGATCGACAAGGCAGTCTTTGATCGCAACGGATTTATTTATCATGGCCGCGTCGCGGCTGTGGCAGACGGAGCCCGCGAAGCGGGCCTCCAGTTTGGATAGGGAGGCAAAGTGGCTAGAGGACGAAGAAGAAGACGATCCGATGACCTGCGGGACCAAGTCATCACCATCAATCGGGTCTCCAAGGTGGTCAAAGGCGGGCGCCGGTTCAGTTTTGGCGCCATCGTGGCCGTGGGAGACGGAAATGGTAAGGTCGGGGTCGGTCACGGCAAAGCCAACGAAGTGCCCGAAGCGATTCGCAAGGGTAATGATCAGGCTCGCAAGTCAATGATCAAAATTCCGATCATCGACGAGACCATCCCCCACGAATCGCTGGGTGTCTCCAACGCCGGTCGGGTGCTGCTAAAGCCAGCGGGAGCCGGTACCGGTGTCATCGCCGGTGGAGCCGTTCGCTATATCCTGGAGTTGGCGGGAATCAACAATATTTTGACGAAGAGCTTGGGCTCGAGCAATCCACACAACGTGGTCCACGCGACGATGACCGCTCTTCGCCAACTCAACGATCCCGACGAATACCGGGCTCGGCTGGGCCAGGAGATCCCCGACGAGGAAGAGGAAGACGAGGCAAAAGAAGGCGCTGAAGAAAGCGTCGAAGACGAGACGAAAAAAGACGAAGAGGCCTCCAGTTGACCCAAACTAGTGGCTTTGTCGAATAAGTGGCAGCCACTTCCTGTTAGGGAACAGACGATGGCGATCAGAGACATCCCGTGATGTTCGATAGCCGAAGGCCGCTTGAGGTCATGGAGGCGCCTTTTCGTATAATTTATTAGGCGTGGTACGGTTCACGGCCCATCAAAAACGGTACTAATGTCGGCGTCAACAGCATGGATGAGGAATCACGATGACAGATCTAAGTAATTTAAAAGCACCTGAGGGCGCCAAGCGTTCACGAAAACGTGTGGGGCGCGGCCCCGGAAGCACGCATGGCACGACGGCGGGCCGAGGGACCAAGGGCCAGAATGCCCGTAGTGGTGGCCGACGCCATCCACGGTTCGAAGGCGGTCAGACTCCGCTATATAAGGCTTTGCCGAAGTTCGGTTTTTCCAACGAAAAATTTCGCAAAGAGTATTCGATCGTCAATCTCGAGGACCTGGAGCGCTGCTTTGAAGCCGGCGACGTAGTCGACGAGACCAGTCTGATCGATCGAGGACTCATTAAGCGGAACCACGACGGGATCAAGATCCTGGGCAGAGGTGAGTTGACCAAAGGATTGACGGTCAAGGCACACAAGTTCAGTAAGTCCGCGAAGGCGGCGATCGAGAACGTCGAGGGCAACGCAGAGGTCATTTGACGTGGCAGGAAAGTTTCGAAACATTCCGAAGATCCCCGAGCTTCGCCGGCGAATTTTGTTCGGCTTGGCTCTCCTTGCTGTCTATCGTATGGGCGTTTTCATCACCGTTCCCGGTGTGGACCGAACGGCCATGTCGGAGATGATGGCGGCCGGCGGCGACGGTGGCGGCGTATTGGGGCTGGTCAACCTCTTTACGGGAGGGGCCCTGGAACTGATGAGCATCTTTGCTCTCGGGATCATGCCCTACATTTCGGCGGCCATTATCTTCCAGTTGCTCACGGTCGTGGTTCCCACGATCGAGCGGCTCAAAAAGGAAGGGGAGGCGGGCCGAAAAAAGGTCAACCAATATACTCGCTACGCCACCGTCGTTCTAGGTATTATACAGGGCTTCGGTATATCGTTATATCTAGAGAATATGCATAGCTCCAACCCGGAGATGGGCTTGTTGCTCAACCCGGGATGGGGCTTTCGTTTGATGACGGTGCTGACGTTGACCGCCGGCACCATCTTCGTGATGTGGCTCGGTGAACAGATCACGGAGCGAGGGGTCGGAAACGGTATCTCAATCGTGATTACGGCGTCGATTATCGCCTTCTTCCCGAGTGCGATTTTCCAGACCTATTCGTCATACGAGACGGGAGCGATGACGACCTTTGCTCTCGGAGCGCTGATCGTGGTCATCGTGGTGGCCATCACCTTTACGACCTATATGGAGACCGCTCAACGGCGGGTGCCTTTGCAATACGCCAAACGGATGGTGGGGCGAAAAATCTATGGTGGTCAGACTCACCACTTGCCCTTGCGGGTCAATATGGCCGGTGTGATTCCACCGATTTTCGCGATGTCGATCATGATGTTTCCGTCGACGGTGTCGAGTTATTTCGGTGACTATGCCGTGGGGCAGGCGATCCAGCAGATCTTTTTGCCCGGTGACTGGCGTTATAACGTCTTTTACAGCATTGCGATCGTCTTCTTTTGCTTCTTCTATACGGCGGTGCAGGTCAATCCGATGGACATCGCCGATAACTTGAAGAAGTCCAATGCCTTCATTCCCGGAATTCGGCCCGGCAAAAAGACTGCAGAATATATCGATCATTCGTTGACCCGCTTGACAGCCGTGGCCTCGGCCTACATTACAGCCATCTGTGTCATGCCCTACTTTTTGATCGATGAGTTCGGCGTCGACTTTTACTTCGGCGGAACGGGATTGCTGATCATCGTGGTGGTTGGACTGGATACTCTCAGTCAGATCGAAAACCATCTGATCACCCGTCACTACGAGGGCTTTGGGGCCCGTCCGGGAGTCTCGGAGGGAAGCAGTCGAATCGCCGGCCGATCCGGGGAGGATGACGCCTTCGGAGACGACGATTCGACGCCTGACGACGACGATCGCAGGTGATGATCAAACGTCACGTGATGTGACGAAAAACCCATCGCAGTGATGCGGTGGGTTTTTTTGCGACTACTACTTGGAGAGAGTCATGAGCCGGTATCGAATGATGATGTTGGGTCCGCCAGGAGCGGGCAAAGGTACGCAGGCGAAGCGGTTGGCACAACGACTCGCCATTCCCCATGTCTCCACCGGCGACATGTTGCGCGATGCGAGGCGCAAAGAAACGGAACTCGGTCAGAAGGCGGCGCAGTATATGAATGCCGGCAATCTGGTGCCCGATGAGGTGGTGATCGGAATTGTCCGTGAGCGATTGGAGGAAGACGACGCCGCCGACGGGTTTATCTTGGACGGCTTTCCGCGCACCACACCCCAGGCCGAAGCGCTGGCTGAGATGGGGGTGGAGTTGGATGCAGTGATAAATATCGACGTCAGTGACGACGAGGTCGTTC
>SKPJ01000456.1 GCA_007119595.1 Myxococcales bacterium | reverse complement strand
CGAGATCGATATTCGGCGCCACCGCAGGCGTAGCCGGAGGCTACTCCAAGTGTTAAGCCGATATCGAGATCGTGATTTCAGCCGGTATCTGCGAAATTCATGGGGTTTCCGGATGGGAACTAACTGAAAGGGGGTACCGGCGAGACTTTCGTTTCCGTAAAGTGATGAGGCATTGAACAAAAACGCCGAAAACCTATGGTGCTCGACGTATAAGCAATCGAAAACCGACCGTCAATCGGTCTTTACCTCCGGCCGGATCACCATTGGCATAAAATATCGCGCAATTACACGGCTTTATATCGGTTTCTCATGGGGATCTCCCGAAGTTGCGGTGCTGCCGAAGATGGCCGATAATACAGCCTCACGATGACAAGATACCGAAGAGGCTGGCGATGATGATGCGTCAGGGTGTGACGATATGGGCGTTCGGCGCGGGGGTGATAATGGCGACGTTGATGTTCGTCGCCGACGCCAACGCCGCCAGCCCGGGGCCTACCCATACCTCCCGCGTCGTGGACGACGGCGACCCTCCGGAGTGCCTTCAATTCACGGGAGAAGAAACGTACGGCGGAGGAGGGTTTCTCATCGTCCAAAACGAGTGCGACGCTATGGTAGAACTGGAGGTGGTGGAGTGTGAGGCATGCCGAGAAGATCACACCTCCGTGGAAGCCGGCGAAGAGGAGTATGTCGCTATCCACACGCGAGGAGGATCGGGGAGGGGGATTTCTCAGATCCACCATTGGCGGGTAGACGACCTCGAAGGACAGGTAAAAACGGAGGTCGACGTCCATGCAGATGCTGTCCAAGAGGAGTTTGACAGGTGGGGTGGCCACGAAGATGAGTCGACGGAAGAGCTCGACGACGCGGAGTCCGCCTCCGAAGAGACGGACACCAGCAGCATGATAAGAGAATTGATCTTCATCGTTCCCCTGGCCTTAATCCTCATCGCGGCGATTGTGCTGGGACGTGCCTCTAGCAAGTAGAGTCGGCGACGAACGGCTCTTACGCAGTGCCCAGATTTGTTCCCTGTTTATCCGGGTCCTGTTTGTCCTGGTTCTGCCCCACGGGCAGAGTAAACCAGAAGACGGAGCCCCTGGATTGGCCGGACCGACATCCAACCTCTCCGGACATAGCGCGAACCAGATGCTTGACGATGGGGAGTCCCAGGCCCGTACCACCGGTCTTGGAGGGGCGGCCCTCTTCGACACGGTAGAAGCGCTCGAAGATGCGCTGGCGGTGCGTCTCAGCAACCCCCGGACCATTGTCTCGCACTTCCACGGTCACCTGGTCGGCGTGGCGGTGAGCGGCGACCTCGACTTGCACGTCATCTCCGCCATATTTCAGGGCGTTTTCCAGCAAATTGGTCAACACCTGGCGCAGTCCATCGCCGTCGGCACACACAGTCCACGTCGCGTCAATGGTGCATTGAATCGACGGTGCGTCGACGCCAGCAAATGACACCACGTCATCGATGACTCGCTTCGCCGCATCCGCAAGGTGTACCGATTGCAGATCGAGCTCCATTTCTCCGGCCTCGATGCGCGCCAAGTCCAGCAGGTCGGCGATCAGACGACCCAGTCGCTGGGCATTTCGGTAAATTCCCTCCGTAAACGACCGGGCATGAGGCGGCGAGTCGATGGCTCCTTTGAGCAAGGTCTGGGCGTTGGCCTGGATGACGCTGACGGGAGTGCGCAGCTCGTGAGAGACGTTGGCCACAAAATCGCGTCGCACCGATTCCAATTGGCGAATGGCGGTGACGTCGTGAAAGACGAAGATAAAGCCCGTGGCCTCCGGCCGCCGGGTCGCCTGTACCTGGATGCGCCGGGGCGTCGGCTCGGTGACGTCGAATTCGATGCTCTCTCCGGTGCGCTCCACCAGTAGATCAACAATATCGTCGGGGAGTGACGCGTATAGCGAATGTCCCTCGGGCTCTCTGTGAAGACCCAGAAGATGGCGCACCGTGCGATTGCTCAGCGTGATCTGTAAGTCGTTGTCCGTGGCCAGCACCCCCTCGTTCATCCCGTTTAACACCGCCCGAAATCGGTTTCGCTGCTCCGCCAGCTCCTCGAGCGTCTCCTCCAGCGCCCGCGTGACCTCGCGCAGCGACGTGTCATGCGAGGGAAAGAGGGTCTGCGACAGAGGCATGGGGGTCGCTTTTAAGGCCTCGTCGGCCCGGGCACGGTCCAGCACGTCCTGCAGGAGTTGAGACATCAACCGCGAGGCAATGCCGCTGATGAGGATCGTGCCGGCCAGGCCGATGAGGGCACCCACAAACAATAAGGCGCGCAGTCCGGTGATGATCTCTTCGACCTCGCGAAGGGGCACGGAGACCCGCACCACCTTGCCATCTTCGCTTTTGGGAAGTGCAAAATTGAGCATTTCCCGGTCGATGGACTCACTGTAGCGACGCGACAGAGCCGGTTGGCCGGCCAGCGCCTCCGCGACTTCGGGGCGTTCGGCGAAGTCTCCCATCTGTTGCAGGGTCTTCTCATTCAGGTGGGTATCCGCCAGGGGCCTGCCCTGCTCGTCGAAGAGCGTAATGCGCTGCTCGTCGATATCGCGAAAGGTGTCGATGAAGGAGTGGTAGTCCAACTCGTCGGCGGACAGCTTCATCGCGTCCTGCACCAGGATGGCTCGAACCTGTAGATCTTCTTCGATGACCGTTACCGTCCAGGTTCGAAGCACCTGGTGAAGATAAATTCCCAATCCGGCGACGAAGACCGCCAAGAATATGACGGAGATCACAAAGAGACGACTGCGAAAGGAGGACAAAAACATGGTGGTCCTCAAACTCCAGACCTGTCTGTGACACCCAGGGCAAGGCGCCACTCAACTCGGGTAGATAAATGATGGGGGACAGATGTCGCCAATTCCTCACGGAGGATCGGCACGGAAGCGATAGCCCACGTTGCGTACGGTGACGATATAGTCTCCACAATGAGCCAATTTGGCGCGCAGTCGCTGCACGTGGGTGTCCACGGTGCGGGTCATCACATGGGCCTCGATATCCCAGACATCGCGCAACAATATTTCCCGCGACTGGGTGCGCCCTCGACGGGCATAAAGAACTTCCAAGAGCCGAAATTCCAGCGGGGTCAATTCCACCAGTTCCTCGCTCACACCGGTGGTATGAGCGGAAAAATCGATATGGAGATCGCCGAAGTGGACCTTATCGGCGTGGAGATCGCTTTCTCCATGTTGGCTGCGGCGAAGGATCGCTTGCACCCTCAACACCAACTCGTCGACGCAAAAAGGTTTGACCACATAGTCATCCGCGCCGGCTTCAAAGCCGGTGATGCGGTCGATGTCTTCGCCTCGGGCGGTGAGGATCAACACCGGCAAATTGCGCATCTGATCGTCGTTTCGAATCCGACGACAGATCTCAATGCCCGCCATGTCGGGGAGCATCAAATCCAATAACACCAGATCGGGATCGCCGGTCTGCAAAGCCTGCATAGCAGACTCTCCATCCAGGGCCACCCGGGTGCGATAGTCGGCCTGCTGAAGATTGTACTCCAGGCTCTGTACCAGGTCGGCTTCGTCTTCGACTATGAGGATCAGTTCGGACATGACGTCGATCACCTATAGCAGGTTTTGTGTCACGAAAAAGTCACGATTATGTCACGGATAAATGACAAATTGTGAGCACCGAGAACTTCGAAAGGCCCTTCATTTCCGGGCTCGTGTCACGGTCTCGTAACAATTGCTCCAAAGTGGGGTTTGCGGTCTATCAACCGCCTACAGAAGTGCCTACGGTGTCACATTCGATGGGCGAGGAATCTCCATCTTTTTTCGTGAGATCTTCGCGCGTCGTACCCGACAAGTTCCGCGCCGTCGCACCTTGGCAGTCTTTGCTCGGTGGTCGACAGCTCCTTCTGGGGGTTATGCGCAAGAAGTAATAGGTAGAGGTAAATCATGAGCAGTACCATTAAAGGCATCGACACAGCACAACCAAACAAACCGTCACAACAAAACAAATCGTTGGCGGTCCTGATTCCCGGCCTCGGCGCCGTGGGCACCACCCTCATCGCCGGGGTACTCGCCGTGCGCAAGGGGTTGGGCCGATCGATCGGCAGCCTGACCCAGCACGCGGCGATCGATGACGCGGACGACGCGCCACGAGTCTGCGATGCCCTGCCGATTGCTTCGCTGGACAATCTGGTCTTCGGGGGATGGGATATTTTCGAAGAAGATTGCTACCAGGCGGCCCGGGAAGCCAACGTGCTCACCGAGAGTGATTTGGAGCCCATTCGCGAGGAGCTGGCGGCGATCAAACCGATGAGCGCGGTCTTCGATCCCGACTTTGTGCGCAACATCGATGGCCCCAACGTCAAAAGGGCGCCCACGAAGATGGAACTTGCCGAGCAGTTGATGGAGGATATCGAGGGCTTTCAAAAACGCCATCAGTGCCAGCGAGCCGTCGCGGTGTGGTGCGGTTCCACCGAAGTTCACGTGAAGATGCAGCCGGTGCATATGGACCTGGAGTCCTTTGAAGAGGGCCTTCGCAATAACCATCCGGCGATCAGTCCCACCATGATCTACGCCTATGCCCACCTCAAATCAGGGGTTCCCTTCATCAACGGGGCACCGAATGCGGCGCTTGATTGCCCGGCCCTTATCGAACTCGCCGAGCGCGAAGGGGTCTGTGTGGCAGGGAAAGATTTCAAGACGGGTCAGACCCTGCTCAAGACCGTACTCGCCCCTGGACTGGCGGCTCGTTATCTGGGCATGAGCGGCTGGTATTCCACCAATATCCTCGGCAATCGAGACGGAGCAGTCCTCGATGATCCGGGCTCGTTTAAGACCAAAGAGCAGAGCAAGCTGTCCGTGCTTCACTCTTCGCTCGATGCCTCGCGCCACCCCGAATTATACGGTGATCTTACCCACAAGGTGCGCATCGATTACTACCCTCCCAGAGGAGATAACAAGGAGGGGTGGGACAATATCGATATCTTCGGATGGATGGACTATCCGATGCAGATCAAGATCAACTTTTTGTGCCGCGATTCCATTCTGGCAGCTCCGGTGGCCCTGGACCTGGCCTTACTCGCCGATCTTGCCCAGCAACAAGGGGAATCGGGCGTGATGGACTGGCTCTCCTTTTATTTCAAAAGCCCTCAGGTGGCCGACGGCGAAGAGCCGATCCACGATCTCTTTCGTCAACGGGACATCCTCTTCTCGAAGTTGCGCTCCTGGTACGATGCGCCGGAACAGAGCGAAGCGGTTCCCCAGATGGCTGCCGGTGCGGAATAAGCGCTGGTGTATGGACTCCAGAATCCAGATTGAACCGCCACATTTGCAACTAGGAGTTCGCCATGATTGATGGCCGCATTCAGGCTGTCTTGATGGCCATGACACCGGGGCTGGTCTTGGCCGCGGCGCTGATCCTATCGTTTCTGCTCTTCTTGATCGCCGGGCCCCGAGAATTGAAATCAAGCGCCAGCCGCCGTCACGGTTCGGTGGTGGTGCCCATGATCTACGTGCGCTATTTTTACTGGCTCACCGATCCCCTCGCCCGTACTCTGGGCCGAATCGGGATTCACCCCAACCATATCACCGTCTTCTCGCTGGTATTGGCCGTGGGGACCGCCGTGGCCCTTTCCCAGGGGCGATTCATGATCGGATTCTGGATCTTCTTTGCCGCCATCGCCTGCGATCTGATCGATGGTGTGGTGGCCCGAAGCCAGAACGTACAATCCGAAGGGGGAGCCATGCTCGACTCCTGGATCGACCGCGCTGCCGAGGGGGCCGTGATCATCGGCATCGCTCTGTACGGACGCGATACATGGCTGCTGGAGCTGAGTCTGTGGGCGTTGGTGGCCTCCTTTTTGGTCAGCTACACTCGGGCACGCGGAGTCAGTCTGGGTGTCGATTGCAAGCGAGGGTTGATGCAGCGTCCGGAGCGGATGTTCGTGATGTGCTGGGCGATCTTTTTGTCTCCCCTTGTTGCCCTGTGGGTGGAGCCCAAGGCAGATCCCCCGGTCTACCACACGGCCATGCTCGGTATGGGTATTCTCGCCGTATTGAGCACCATCACGGCCCTGAATCGACTCCGCTGGATCATGACCTCCTTGCGCGAGAGCGAACCT
>SKPJ01000488.1 GCA_007119595.1 Myxococcales bacterium | reverse complement strand
TGGTAGGCCGATGCTTCGATTTGTCGGGTGGTCGTTTCCGAAGCGCCATATTCATCGTTCGCCGATCGATGATTTGGAACTTCGAGTCGATGGTTCGATCCCCACGGTGGGCCTGTTGCACGCCGATCTGGATCAGCCGGCGAGTTGTTATGCGCCCGTGACCACGGCGCAGCTTGTGGAGTCGCCGGTGTCGGCCTGGCTTTTGGGGCATATTCATCGACCGGCGAAGCAAGAAACCACGGGAGGGGGGCTGATCCTATATCCCGGTTCGCCGCAGCCGCTGGACCCGGGGGAGCGCGGTGTCCACGGGCCGTGGATCGTGGAGGTCGAGGCGGGACGCTCCAGCAAGGCGCGTCAGATCCCGTTGGCGACCATCCGGTATCGAGATCTCGCGGTGGACCTCGATGGCATCGAGAGTTCCGGGGAGTTGGAGAAGATCGTCCCCGACGCGTTGCGCGATGATCTGGCCAAATTGGGCGAGGAGCAGGGATCGATTCGGCATGTGGTCTATCGGCTTCGCTACGAAGGTCGGACTCAATTGCATCGACGATTGGAGGCATTGAGCGCCCAGATCGTCGCCGATCTGGAGATTCGGTTCGACGATCGGGCCTCGGCAACCGTCGATGCCGTGGAGGTGGCGACGATGCCGGCGGTGGACCTGGATGCACTCGCCAATAGCCCGGACCCGCCGGGTGTGCTCGCCGGCTTGTTGCTTGAACTGCAAACGTTGACCGACGTGCGAGAGCATTCGGTCGGTGAGGAGACGGAAGAGTTACTCGACCAGCTTCGCCGCCAGGTGAACGGGGTCTGGCGCTCCGGAGCCCACCGGCCGTTGCTCTCGGATCCACAGACGGCGTCGATGCCATCTGAGGAGTGGATTCTGCGGCGGTTAATTGACGAGGGGATGCGGCTTCTCGATGTGCTGCTCGCCGAGAAACGGGATGGAGACTCGGTATGATCGACGAGGCCATTACGTTGCGGCAGTTGCTCCTGCGCCGGGCCCATCACTTCGAGCCTCCCGGTATCGAGATCGACGATCTTTCCGGGGGGATCAACGTGATTTTCGGGCCGAACGCATCTGGGAAGACGACAGTGGCGAGCGCGATACGCACGTTGTTGTGGCCGGAGCGCCCGGCGCTGGAGAGGGGGCATTTGATCGGGTTCTTCGGGGATAAAAAGGGTCAGTGGCGCGTTGAATTCGACGACGGTCGCGTCTCGAGGCAGCTCGACGGTCGAGAGGTCGCTGAGGGGCCGCGGTTGCCGGCTTCCGAGGGAAGTGATCGCTATTATCTATGCCTTCGCGATCTGTTGGAGACCGATGGGGCATCATTTGCTGAAATTATCCTTCGGGAATCAGCCGGCGGCTATGATGTCTCCAGCGCCCGCCAGACGCTGGAATATACGAGCAGTACGCCGCGGCGTCGCAAGAAAACAAGTGAGGTTGAAGGGGCGAAAAAACGGTGGCTCGAGGCGCTCGACGAGCAAGAGAAGTTGCGCAACCACGAGCCGGAGATCGAGAGGCTCCAAAGGGAGCGCGACGAGGCGCGCGAGGCGGCGGTTCGAAGCGAAGCGCTTCGACGGGCCCTGGCCTATCGCGAAGCGTCCGAAGAGCTTCGGCAGGTACAGGTGCAATTGGATGAATTTCCGGACGAGATGGCCCGGGTTCGCGGTGATGAAGATGAGGAATTGACCAAGTATCGCGAGGAGCTTCGCCGGGCTGCTGAGGAGGAGACTGCAGCACAACGAGTCGTCGACGAATGTGAAGAGGTGCTGGAGGAGAGCCCGATTCCCGCCGGAGGACTTTCGGCGGAGTTGCTGCCCACGCTCAAGGAGTACGGCTCGCGCCTAAAAGAGCTGGAGCGCAGCATCGAGTCCAAGCGGGCGCGACTTGCAAAGGCGGAGGCCATTGAAGAGGGGGCGCGGCGCTATATTGCCGATACGGTAAATGAAGAGAGCAATATTGAGGATGTCGACGCCGACGCCGTACGAGAATTGGAGAGGATCGCCAGACAGCTCGACGATTTGGAGGGAGATTTTCGGGCATTCCAGGTCATGGAGTCCCTGTTGGAAGACGGCGATTCGAAGGAAGACGGTGACGTCGACGTGTTGCGCCCGGCGATCGAGGGATTGCGAAGTTGGTTGCGCTGCGCCACGCCGGTTGAGGAGTCGGCGAGACAGCGCGATGGTGATCTGGGGACTGCCAAAGGGCTGTCATTGGCGTGTGCCGTGGTGATCGGTGGGGTCGCCGTTGGTCTGTCGATCGCCGTGCATCTGGCGTGGCTCGTATTGCTCGTGGTTTCGGTGGCCGTGGGATGGATATTTTGGCGCCTTCGGGGTTCGTCGAGTGACGTGAAAGGTGCGCAAGGACAGGCGATTAGTGAGCAGGAGAGTCGACGCCAGGTTTATCGGCGGGATTTCGAAAGACTCGATATAAAGGGGCCCGATAAGTGGAGCGAGGAAGCCGTCGAAGAACGCCTCGTGGAGCTCGTCGACCAGTGGATTGAAGAGCGGCTGGGGCGAGAAAAGCGACGCCGCTTAAAAAGCTGGCGGGCCGATCACCAAAGTGCAGTGTCGCGGCGAAATGAGTGGGAAAAAGAGCGCCGGAAATGGATGCAAAAATTGAATCTTCGCGAGAGTGAGGAGGCGAGTTCGGCATTTTGGATGGTCTCTAAAATATTGGAATGGCAACAGGCTCGTATAGCCCGCGAAGGGGTGGAGGCACAGCTTCAGGACCTCGTCGGCGAGCATCGAAATATAATGGGTCAGACCAACGAATTATTGAGCGATGTGGGATACGGCGGCAGTTCATCGGTGAGTGAAATCACGGGCCAAATCGAGGCCGTGGAGCAACAGGCGCGTCGCTTTGAATCGAATCGCGACCGCCTACAGCGCGGGCGCAGCGATGTAGAGAGTGCAAAGACTCGGCGACAACATGCCGAAACGGAGATCGACGAGCTCTTTGAGCGGCTCGGCATCGCCGAGTGTGATGATGATAAAGTCACTGACTGGTGCGACAAAAAGGGGGATTACGAGGCAGTGCGTGATGTGACGCGACGGGCGAAACAGACCGCAAAGATGCGAAAAAGTGATCTGGAGGCCCATCGGGCCTTCGAATCAGAACTTCTGGAGATGAGTCGAGAGGCGCTGCAACGAGAACTTGAAGAGTTGGAGAAAGCGGCGGAAGCCCACGATGAGATCGTGGAGCAGTTAAAGTCGTTGGAGGCCGAAGTCAAAGCCGCGAAGAAGTCGGCCGATGTAGAGCAGCGACGTGCGGATTATGAAGCGGTGCGCGAGGAGCTTCGCCGCGAGCGTGAGCTCGATGCGCGACGTGCCATCGGAGCCGTTTTGGTCGATCATCTACAGGAAAGGACCCGAGATCGCAGTCGTCCCGCCGTTTTTCATCGGGCTCGCGAGCTATTTACGCGTTTTACCCGTGGTCGCTATCGCCTGGAGTTGAGCGACGAAGATGCAAGCCCCGAATTCTACGCCCGTGATGTGACAAAACAGGTGGGATTGTCGCTCAACGAGCTGTCGGCAGGCACTCGGCTTCAGCTCTTTTTGGCGGTGCGGGTCGCCTTTGTGGAGGTGCGCGAAGATGGTCTCCAGGCGCCGTTGGTGCTCGATGAGACGTTGGCCAATAGCGATGACGTGCGGGCAGCCAATATCATCGAGGCCGTACGGCAGATCGGCGAGCGGGGCCGTCAGATCTTTTATTTTACGGCCCAGCGAGATGAGGTGGAAAAGTGGCGGTTTCACCTCGAGAATTCGTCTGTGGATTGGCGAGAGGTTGATCTGGCGCGTCTCGTCGATGGGGCAGGGCCCGGCGAGACCTATGGCGTCGAGGTCGGGCCGCCATCGATGAGTGGTGTTCTGGCGCCCGGTGAGCGCTCGCATAAAGAGTACGGAGAGGCGCTGGGAGTTGGGGGAGGACTCGATCCGTGGCGTCCGGTCGAAGATGTGCATCTGTGGTATCTCGTCGAGGACCCAGAGTGTCTTTACGGGTTGCTCAAAAGTGGGGTGGAGCGATGGGGGCAGCTTCGAGAACTCGCAGAGCGAGGTGGGTTGGGAGCGGTAGGGGTTTCAGATCGGGACTACGACCAAATCCGCGCCGGTGCGAAGGTTCTCGATGAGTTGGCAAAAGCCCGCGCCGTGGGGCGGGGAAAACCGGTAAACCGGCGGGTCTTGGAGGCATCGGGGGCGGTGTCGGAGACATTCATCGAGCGTGTCAGCGAGGTCTGCGACGCCGTCGGCGGTGACGCCGGGCGGCTGCTCGAGGCCATCGACGAGGGAGAGGTGAGCCGATTTCGCACCGACAAGGCGGAGGAGTTGCGTCAATATCTTCTCGCCGAAGGGTATCTCGACCGGGAGAAGGTCTATAGCCGGCGAGAGATCTGGATTTATGTGTTGGCGGCCGCCAGTGATGCATTGGAGCGGGAAGTGATCGACCGATCAGACCTGCGTGCACTCATCGAACGGGCGACCGGCCGTCGATGGGATGCCCATGAATCGACCAATGCGACCACAGAAAGCAGCGTGCTGTGAAGAAAAACAGAAAACTCAGCCGCCGGGAGTGCCACTGCCGATGGTTGCGGGACAGACTTCCTCGGCCGCGTCGATTTCGTCTGCGCAATATATTTCGAGGTCATCGATTTCCGAGCAGCTAAGGGAGGTGATACATTCACCAAATTCGACCTCCGCTTCGAAACAGGCCTCTCCGGAATCTTCGCGAGATTGGAAGGCTTCCTCCACACATTCATCGGCACACTCCGGCGGTACATCAAAGTCCTCGCATTCCGCATATTGATCACAGCCCTCTTGGCAGATAGTCTCGACGCGCTCCTGTATGGACTCCGGATCTAGCTCTGGCTCCGGTTCTGGCTCCGGCTGGGGTTCTGGCTCTGGCTCGCCGAAGTCACAGGTCTCCAACAATGCGGCCAGTTCGTCTTCGCAGTAAATCTCCGCGTTGTTGAATTCGGAGCAGGAAAGGTTGGAGGCACATGTGCCGAGTTCCAGGTTGGCATCGACGCAGTCCGGATCGGATTGGTCGATGTGGACCTCAGCATCGTCCATGCAGGTATCGACGCATTGGTCGAAAGGTTCGCTGATTTCGTCGCATTCAATTTGGGTGGTGCAGGCATCGGTGCAGATTTGCTCGACGGAATCGGTAAACGAGTGATTGTTGCTGCCAATATTGGGGTCGTCGTTTTGAAATTGATTCGGATCGGGTTCCGGAACGCTATTGGACGAGGAATTTCCGGAATTTGTGCTGGAATTACCGCTGGTAGCGTTTTCCTCGAAGCAAAAGGCCCCACATTCATCATTATTCTGTGAGTTTTCGTCTTCCTCTTGTTCACCCTCAACTGGGCCACAGGCACTAAACGCGAGGGCGAAAGCGAGCATCAGCAGCGGATAGAGAAAAAGAGAACGGGTCGGCATTTTTTGTCTCCAGCATCAATAGCAGCAAATTCGCAATTTGGTCGGTGTCGTGGGACACCGTAATTTTTATCGATTATTGGACAATCTGGGCCTCGAAGCCCGCTTCCTCCACAACCGCGACGAGACCGTCGGGATCGATTTCGGAGGCGTCGTATTCGACGGACGCCAGTTGATTGCCGAAGTCGACCTCCACGCTTGCGACGCCATCGGTCTCCTCGAGGCTGGACTCGATATTGGCGGCGCAACTGACGCAGGTCATGCCCTCGAGCTCCAGGTCGACGTGCTCGGTGTCCATCATACCCTCTTCCACGTCCTCGTCCTCGTCTTCGGCAATGGGCTCTTCCTCAGCCTGCATGGCGACGGCCGCTTCTTGGGCGTCCTCCGAGGTCGATTCGTCGGTCGTCTCGTCACATGCGGTGGCCAGAATTCCAATCGAAAGAAGGGCGATGATCAGGGCGGCGGGGGAGAAAATCGTCTGCATAAGCATTCTCGTGACAGGGGGAAATGGGTGTCGTCATATCCACAGCATCTATAACAGTTTTGCCGGCGGAATATAATTCGCTCGATCTACGGAGGTCGGGTGATCGATGATCCCCGGCCTCGGTGCATACAGCGCACCATCGCCCAGGGCTACAGATGCCCCGCAAACAGCGCGGGGCGGCGCGG